>JBAYNV010000163.1:0-4901 GCA_041678685.1 Clostridia bacterium | reverse complement strand
GATCGAGAAGGGAGGACAGAACAGTGAAGAAAACTGATAAAGAAAAGCGCAGCATCATATCGGATCTGAAACGTTTCTTTGCCCTGTGCGGGAAAAGCGGCATAAAACTGCTGGTATTCGCAGTGCTTGACGGGATCATAAGCGGAGCAGCCGGTACCATATGCCAGGCACAGGCACTCAAGTATATCATCCTGTATTTTATAGAAGGCAGGAAAGATGCCTTGCCGGCAGCCTTTGTATTGATAGGTATTTCATTCATTATAGGATGTTTTATCCGTCCGGTCATGAATTATTACGGTAATATGATCACTGTAAGAATAGCCGCAAATGTACGCAACAGGATATTCGATCACCTTACTTCACTGCCTACAGAATACTTTTCCAACCGGCACAGCGGGGATGTGCTTGCCCGGGTAAACGGCGATGTGGACGCCTTCTTAGAAGCAGGTCTGACTATCTGGACATTCATATGTACTCTGATACCTGCGTTTATGATCATCCCATATATATTCACACTGAATACCACCTTGTCTGTGATCATCCTCGTGATAGGGCTGCTTTTCCTGATACTGACTGCGAAGGTAGTCGATCCTTTACGTGAAAAGAACAGACAGATCCGTAAGGATATATCGGGAATGTCGGTAACGGCAACGGAAAATATAACAGGTTTCAATGTGATCAGAATGTTCGGACTGGATCAGGCTTTCAATAAAAGATTTGCCGATAGTGCGGATGCATTACTGAAGGCACAGAAAAAATACGGAAATCTTACAGCTGTTATAGGCTTTTGCAATATTTTCATATGGCTGGGAGGTGAATCAATATCAGCCATCGCCGGTATACTGCTTGTTTTAAAAGGGAGCCTGAATGTAGCCGATCTGTCTGCTCTTGTGTCAGTGAGCAGCGATATCATCCATCTTTTTACAGATTTTTCGAATTTACCTACCCAGCTGCAGAAAGCATTTTCCGGTGTCGACAGGATATATGAACTGCTAGATGTAAGGCCGGAACCGGAAAGGTTTGATATATCCGGAAATGTGATAAGTGAAGGCATAGCTGTCGATGATCTGGATTTTAGTTATACCGAAGGTAGACAGGTATTGCATGATGTAAGCATACATGCAGAAAAAGGGCAGACGATAGCGTTAGTAGGCGATAGCGGAAGCGGGAAGACCACATTGGTCAAGATACTTGCAGGCCTGTATCGTGCAAAAGACAGTAAGATCAGCTTATGCGGCAAACCGCTAAGTGACTATACTCTGTTAGAGCTTCGGAAGCTTATAGCCTATGTACCGCAGGATGCATATGTATTCAACGGAAGCATATATGAGAACATATCATACGGAAGAGATGACGCAGGCGAGCAGGATATATATGAAGCGGCAAGAAATGCGGATGCCGAAAAATTCATTCTGGAGAAACCCGACGGATACAAAACGCAGGTGGGAGAAAGAGGCATACAGTTAAGCGGAGGGGAACGTCAGCGTCTTGCGATCGCACGGGCAATACTGAAGAATTCGCCTGTTTTGCTTCTGGATGAAGCCACATCAAGTCTTGACTCTGAATCAGAATCCGCCATTCAGGATACTTTGGACAGACTGTTAAGGACCCACACGAGCGTAGTAGTGGCTCACAGATTATCTACGATAAAAAATGCCGACAGGATATACATGATGGTAAAAGGCCGGGTGATTGGTTCAGGGAAACATGAGGATCTTCTCATGAGCTGTCCGGAATACAGGGAACTGTATTACAGGAAATTCGGACAGGAGTAGACTTTTATAAATAACACATGACATACAATCTGATGATTTCAAGGAATACTTATTCCGTAAAGAAAGCAATCTGCCTCTAGGTTATGTTGGAAGTTTGGGTTATCCTTCTGCTGCAACTATAGATAAAGGCAATAGAATTACTAATCGTATGTTAGATAGTACTATAAATGCATGTTACGATTTCCTTAAACCTTTGTAAAATCCGCTATGTCTAAATTTAAGAGTGTCGTTGTTTGCAGAGGATACAAGGTATTTTCCCGGTCAACTTATTAATTAGCATTCCTTGCTCACGTAGCGTGAACGTAAATGGAAGATAAACTCGATTACCAACATCAGGCCATATTTTTTGTGTTCAGCTCGCTCTCGATCTCACAGAGGTTAATCAACACGCTGTTGTTTTTTTGTGATAGGTTAAGCATCGTCGCTATCTCTTGATTTTTCTTTAATTTCCGGTAAACTTGTCAATTCCTGTAGTTTCTTACGCAGGATATCCTTATCAGGCAATTGCAGCTGATACTGTGCTACCATCATCGGAGAGAGCGTGCGGCTCATAGCATATTCAACCACCTCGTCACTCTTGGATGCACACAAGAGCAGTCCTACGCTCGGATTCTCATCGCGTTTTTTTACTTGTCTGTCAAGTCCCTCTAGATAGAAATCCATCTTTGACACATATTGCGGCCTAAATTTTCCGACCTTTAGTTCCATAACTACAAGGCAACGTAGAGTACGATGAAAGAATAGTAAATCAATCCTATAATCCTCGCTGCCAACCTGTATAGGATATTCTTCTCCTACAAAAGTGAAATCCTTGCCTAGTTCAAGAATAAAATCACGCATTCCTTCAATCAGAGCTTTGCGGAAGTCATTTTCATGGAATGTATCCGGCAAATCAAGGAATTCTACTACATATTGATCAAGGAAAGGATTCTGATGTGACTGTAATACTTCCGGTAACAGCTTATCTTTGGAAAGCATATAGCGTTCATAGTAACCACTGTCAATCTGACGCTCAAGCTGACGGTAGCTATAGTGCTCTTTAATCGCAAGTTGAATATAGAATTCCCGTTCCATCGAAGATTTTGCGCTGGACATAATCAACAAATTATTTGACCAGCTTAATTGTGTCAACAGTGCTGACACATTTTTATTATCAGCGTAGGTCTCGTAAAACTGCTTCATACGATAAAGACCACGGCGATTGAAGCCTTTTATGCCAGGGAATTGGTGTTGGATGTAATCAGCAAGAGAGTCGATATAGCTGTCACCATAATTTGCTTCTTGCGATTTTTCTGATAAAAATCGACCTACCCTTTGATACATCATAATTAATTCCTCGTTTACTTTGCGGTAAGCATTAGATCTGGCTTCCTTTATAATCTGTGCTATTCCTATAAAAGTATTATCCAGATCGTTCATATAAGATTTCCTTTCACATTGAATTGTGACAATAGTGGTATCACCTTTTACTTTTCCTGATTATTTGGAATAAAATTCCACGATATCGTCAACCTTACAGTTCAGCACATGGAGTATATTTTCCACGGACTTCAGTGAGATGTAAATATCTCGACGTATCCGGCCTTCTGTTGCATCCGATCAATCATCATATGATATTGCTTCATATAGGTTAAAGCTATATCGCACCTTCTTGCTTGAATCGTAGATTTCAATCAACACAATTTAACATATCACGACTTTTTGTATTAATCTACTGACTTTGGAAATTTCCAGAGGCTTTTATTATTCTTAACTAAACCGGATTCTCATCCTCAATGGAAAGTGAAGGACAGCGAGAAGACAATGCACGAACAATTACCACAAAAATTGAAAACAACAGAACCTTATAGCTATGGAAATTCCTGATGAACAAGAAAAAACGGCATAACCTGTATCGATGCAAGCTATGCCGTTATTATTTCAGGAATATAATTTTTTGTACGAGAAACATTTACTTTCTTATGATGTTTATCAGTTCAGTTCGAACTGTCCGGTATAGAGCTTATAGTATCTGCCTTTCTGTGCAAGAAGATCATCATGATCCCCTCTTTCAATGATCTCACCGTTTTCAAGTACCAGTATCGCATCGGAATTCCTTACCGTTGAAAGCCTATGGGCTATAACGAAAACAGTCCTTCCTTCCATCAGCTTGTCCATACCTTTTTCAATTAGGGCTTCCGTCCTTGTATCAACAGAGCTTGTCGCTTCATCCAGTATCAGGACAGGGGGATTTGCCACAGCGGCTCTTGCTATTGCAAGAAGCTGTCTCTGGCCCTGGGAAAGATTAGAGCCGTCTGATGAGAGCATCGTATCATAACCCTGAGGAAGGTACTTTATGAATGTGTCTGCGTTGGCAAGTTTTGCGGCATTCTCGACTTCCTCATCCGTTGCATCAAGTTTTCCGTAACGTATGTTTTCCCTTACCGTTCCGGTGAACAGGTGCGTATCCTGAAGAACCATTGCAAGGGATCTTCTCAGATCCTCCTTATTGATCTTCTGGATGTTTATCCCGTCATATCGGATCTTTCCTTCCTGTATCTCGTAGAAACGGTTGATGAGGTTCGTGATAGTTGTTTTACCTGCGCCTGTGGAACCCACAAGAGCGATTTTCTGGCCGGGTTTTGCATACAGTGATACGTTCTTAAGAACGGGATGTCCTTCATCGTAATAAAACGAGACATTTTCAAACTGCACATCGCCCTTTAATGCGGTATATGTCAGTGTGCCATCCTTATGCGGATGCTTCCATGCCCATGTCCCCGTCTGCTTTTCGCTTTCATGCAATGTGCCATCCCCATCATATGTAACGTTGACGAGCTGTACATAACCTTCGTCAAATTCCTTTGGCTGGTCCAGTACTTCAAATATACGTTCAGCACCTGCGATTGCGGCAAGTATTGCATTTATCTGCTGTGATATCTGGGTTATAGGGTTGGAGAACTGTTTTACAAACTGGAGGTATGATGCGAGCGAACCTATATCAAGCATTCCGTTTATAACCAATATCCCTCCGACTGCAGCCGTTGCCGCATAGTTGACATGAGACAGATTACCCATGATAGGCATGATGATATTTGCATATGTATTTGCTTCCGTGGCGGCGAGCCTCAGATTCTCATTTTTTTC
>JBAYNV010000162.1:0-5025 GCA_041678685.1 Clostridia bacterium | reverse complement strand
TTGCTTTCTTCAGCGCTTCTCTCCCCTATTTCCGGGATCGATCCTGCGCCCAGACCCTTTGTAAGTTTTTCACCTATCTGGATCTTTGTGGTTGCTTTGGAATTCATAAGGACCTGTTTATCTGTATTTATTGAAATAAATTCTACGCCTTTTAACCCCGATACGATCATCCTGTCAATAGCATTATTTCCTGCACCGCCAACACCTATTACTTTTATTTGTGCAAATTGTTCCATTTCCATTTCGAATTGAAGCATATTGACTCCCCTTTCTGAACCTGAAAAGCTGTTTTTAATAATTAATAGTATTATATCAAATACAACAGTATCTTGTATATACATAAAAAAACTTTTTAAAATACTGTTTTCAGTTGTTAGGCGTGAAGTACGGATCACCAGAAATGGTAAAATCTATATGACCTTCCAGGTTCTGATTGATCCCTGACAATATACTGCACATCATATTTGCCTGATATATAACATCCTTTGTCAGATCTATGTATATATCGATCCTGTTATCATACTTTATTGTGATTTTTTCCTGTTCTGAAAGATCCACACTTGTTATACCACTTCTGAATGCAGTGTACATGCTTTTATCATATCTTTCGATCTCTGAGCATATGTCCGTACCCGATATATACCTGTCATTACAAGTTGATATGTTATAACCAAGATAGTACTTATTTATCTCTATACCTAAAAGAAGGGGCATATTTTCATTTATTTCCCTGCTTATCTCAAGTATGGTCCCATCATAATCACAGTACATTATGAGATCTCCGTTATTGAATCTCACATTCTTATCCCTGACCTCGCATGTTACGCTGATAATGTCTTTTGCCGCACTCATTACTGACGCTGTTTTTATATATCTGTCCGAAAACACAAGCTGCTCCTCGGCTTTTGTTATATGGCCATTAAAAATATTACCGTCGGTCAGTATAAGCAGATTCAGATTATCCCCTACTTCGAAGCTGAGCGAATCATAGATCATTCCTGATCGATCCGGATCCTTAACATTTATATTTACTTCCTTTATCGCAAATATTGGTGAAAACATTACTGTTGCCGTAAGAGCAATTAAAAATGATATTACAAGTGTTGTTTTTGCCTTGATATTTTTCATGCTTGGATTATACCATACCCTCTTTATCTGAACGTAACATTTTTATTAAATAAATACTGCAGTATCCCGGATGTTATGACGGATATAAGTTTTGACAGGAATTTTATCATATCCAGCTCTACATACAGTATTTCGAATATCGCAGAACCTATCATCATGCCAATGAGGCAGACAGAAAAAAAGTATATGAACTTGATTATGATCCTTTCTGTTTTTTTAAAGTTAAATTTTGAATTTAATATGAAGCTGAGTGATATGCCGAGAAAAACACTGATACAGTTTGATAATATGGCATCCCACCCTATCACATCCGATAGAAGATACAGAACACCCATATCAAGCAGTGTTGCCATAGTACCTATCAACACATAGCCGATGAATATACTGTGCTTTCTGACGAAATCATTCATTTAAAAAATAGTGCGCTGTCTCCTCCAGTCCCTTTTCTAACGAATATTCAGGTTTCCACGAAAGTATGCTATTGATCGTCGTATTGGTAAGATAACTGTCTTTTATGTCTCCTTTTCTTCTCTCGTTATAAATAGCATCTTTTTTATACCCAGTGTGCTTTTTTACTAATGCAAACAGATCATTGATATCCGTATACACATCAGTCGAAACATTGGCTATAAAGCTTTCACTGCATTCAAGAGCTTTTACATTAGCTCCTGCGATATCCTTTACATATATGAAATCCCTTGTCTGTTTACCATCTCCGTTAATACAGCAATCCTGACCTGATACCATCCTGTTCATGAATACTGCAACTACGCCGCCTTCACCTTCAGCTTTTTGTCTGGGCCCATACACATTGGCATATCTTAAGATACCGTATGTCATATCGCTGTCCTGAGCAAATATCTTTATGCACTGTTCCGAAGTTATTTTCGATAGTCCATAAAATGATAGCGGATCTTTAGGATGCTTTTCGTCTATCGGCAGATAAACAGGATTTCCATAAATAGCCGCACTGCTTGCAAATGTCATCCTTTTAACGCCGTGTTTGACTGCGCACTGAAGAAGATTAATGATACCTATGATATTAGTATTCACATCATACTGAGGATTCCTCATCGAAACCGTAACAGATATCTGTGCGGCATGATGGCATACTTTATCTATTTCATACTCGGCAAATACTCTCTCTATATCTGTGATCTTTGTAATGTCACCTTTGAAGAAATACGCTTTGGGATTCAGATTTTTTAATGAACCGGAACTCAGATCATCAAACACAACGACTTTCTGACCCTGTTTTATCAGTGCATCAGTGATATGTGAAGCTATGAAGCCGCATCCTCCTGTAACAAGTATCATATTAAACCCCAAAAAAATCCTTCATTCTCTTACACACGGCATTTGCTTCTTTTTCAGTTGGCATCTCCGCAAATACCCTTAGCAGAGGTTCTGTTCCGGAAAATCTGGCAACGATCCACCCTCCGTTGCTGAAATACACTTTCAAGCCGTCAGCATAACTTACTTTTGATATTTCATATTTAAAATCAGGAAGTGATCTGTCAGTATACAGTATCCTTCTGAGTCTTTCCTTGTCTTCTTTTTGGAATGTATATGAATTCTCCGCCATGTACCTGAAACCGTACCTTTCATATATTGCATTCAAAGTGACCGAAAGTCTGTTTTTTGTCACTGCCATCATTTCAACAAGAAGCGATGCTGCAAATATACCGTCTTTACCGGATATATGCCCTCTTACGGTCAGGCCTCCCGATGATTCGCCTCCGAGTATGGCATCTGTTTCCTCTATCTTGGAGCTTATATATTTGAAACCTACCGGGACTTCATGACAGGTATATCCGAAGTCTTTTGCCATATCGTCCAGAACATGCGTTGTAGCAAAATTTCTTACCACATCGCCTTTCCAGCCTTTATACTTAACAAGGTAATAATATAGAAGCATCATTATCTCATTAGGAGTGATGAAACGTCCTTTATCGTCTATGACTCCGAGCCTGTCTGCATCACCGTCCGTACCAAGACCTATGTCATACCCTTCTTCTACTACCATTGCTGAAAGCTTTCCCAATGTCGCTGCCGAAGGAGACGGCAGTTTGCCTCCAAACAGTGTGTCATGCCTGTCGTTTATCACATCGACATCACATCTAAGCGTAAGCAGAATGGTCTGGAGAGATGTCTTGGAAACACCGTACATGGGATCAAGCAGGATCTTGAGCCGTGCTTTACGTATGGTATCTTTATCAAGAAAGCTTAATATCCCGTCAATATAATCGTTGAAAGGGTCTATCACTTTCAATATGCCAGCAACCTGTGCTTCAGTAAAATCCATGACTTTGATATCCTTGACGCATGATATGCTGTCTTCGATCATATCGGTCACTTCCTTTGACGCATCCCTGCCGCCTAAGGTAAACAGTTTGATCCCGTTATATATAGCAGGATTATGGCTGGCCGTTATAGCCATGCCGTAAAATGCTTCTTCCTTTTTTACCTGGAACATTATAAGAGGAGTAGGTGAATTTTTGTAAATAAAGTGTACCGTTATATTATTGCCGCAAAGCACCTCAGCAGCCCATTTTGCCCCTTCTTCAGAAAGGAAACGTCTGTCATAACCTATGACAACAGGTTTATCCTGCTGTGATTTATCGTATATATCATTTACAAGGCCTTGAACGAGAAGCTGGATATTGGCTTTAGTAAACCCATCCCCTATGATCGCTCTCCATCCCCCTGTTCCGAATTTAATCATTTTCACCTCTTTTTTTCAATATCCCTTCAACAAGATGAAGATCCTCGATCGTATTGACGCCATAAACCTCATCCTGATCATGTATCACGCATACCACTACTTTTTCCCCTTCTTCCTGCAAAATGGTAGGAAGATCGGTCATGTAGTACTCATTCTGAGCATTCGAGTTTTTCAGTCTTGTTATAGCTTTATGAAGCTTTATACCATTGAACAGCATGACGCCAAAGAAGACCTCCCTGATCTTCTTCTGATCTTCATTGCAGTCGCGTTCCTCAACTATCTTCGAATAATCACCTTTCTCGTCGCGTATGATCCTGCCATATGGCAGATCCGCATCATCCAGGATCACTGAAAGCATAACACATGCAGCCGGATCGTTTTTTCTTAAGAGCTTATTATATTCGTTCAGTACCTTTTTGTATGTCTTCGAGGTCAGAAGAGGCATGTCTGCGAATGTGACCAGAACAGGCCCGTCATAATCCATATAAAACTCATCGGCACATTTGAGCGCATGCCCGGTACCAAGCTGTTCCTCCTGTACTGCATATTCGCATCTGTTGCCTAAGTAATCATATATCCTGTTCCGGTTGAAGCCTACGACCAGGATCTTTTCATCTGCAAATGACAGAGCATCCAGTACATAATCGACCAGAGGTCTCCCGTTTGCAAGCCTTAAAGCTTTTGGAAGGCCTTCCTGCTCGGAACCTATCCTTTTTCCCTGTCCGCCTGCCAGTATAACTGCTTTCATAATTTCCCTCCTAAAACTGCGGGACCACTTTCCATACCGATTTTTCTTTTATAGCCTTCCAGACAACATCTTTTGTTATCTCTGTCACACCATCGTCAGCTAAGATCTTTACAGTGATCATGATATCGGCCTGCGTATTATCCGCATTTATGAATGTATATGTTCCTACAGTATACCCAAGCACTTTTACCTTCTGGATCTGGGGTAGGTTTGCTGTAAGCCATTCGTTGTATTCTGCGGGTCTTGTATCCATAGGGACCAGAATGTACAGCATATATTTATTCATATCATTAATATTACTCATTACAGAGAGATATTCTTTTGCGGCACCGGCAGGAGTCCGCCCTATAAGGTCGTAATCACCTGTTGCCAAAGGATACATGCTCGTATCAGTAGGGAAAATATATTTTGAAGGGTTATAATT
>JBAYNV010000161.1:0-5035 GCA_041678685.1 Clostridia bacterium | reverse complement strand
CGATATTTCCTTTAGCAAGAAGCTCATCATAATCTAACTCATCTGCCGCTGTATGAAATATATCTGTTTTCATCATTATACTCATGATCTCATCGGCAGTATCCGGATTTATCTGGCAGCCTTTATCATCGTAAACCTTGTATCCGTTATAATTTGATGGATTATGGGAAGCAGTGATCACTATCCCTCCATCACATTTTTTATATCTTACAGCGAAGGAGAGAAGGGGAGTCGGAGCCACCCGGTCAAAGATATATACTTTGATACCGCTGTTTGCCAATACTTTTGCCGCTTCTTTTGCGAATAAGTCCGATTTGATCCTTGAATCATAAGCAATTGCAACTGATTTTCCTTTTCCTATATATGCGGCTAAGGCAAAGGTCGCTCTTCTTACAGTATAAATATTCATTCTGTTCGTTCCGGCGCCTAATATGCCGCGTAAACCGCCGGTTCCGAAAACAAGGTCGCACTCAAATGCGTCCTTAACGGTGAGAGGATCTTTCATCATCTTATCGATTTCTCTAACAAGATCTACATCTGCTAGAGAAGCTTCACTCCATATCAACAACTGTTTTTCATCCATGAATATCACCCCGTATAAAAATTATACGATAATTTCATCTAAAATAGTATGATTTTCCGAGGTTATATTATGTTGTTTTTATATTTTTTTTGTATTATTATATTTATTGGAGGATATGCTTAAATATGCAAAATGAATCTGTATCATTACGTGCTCATAAGGAATGGAAAGGTAAGATCGAAGTCATATCAAGAGTATCAGTTAAATCCAAAGACGAGCTCTCTGTCGCTTATACTCCGGGTGTGGCTGAGCCATGCCTTGAGATAGAAAAAGATAATGATCTTTCATATGTTTATACCAGGCGTCATAATCTAGTGGCAGTTATTACAGATGGAACAGCTGTATTAGGACTTGGAGATATCGGACCGCTGGCGGCCATGCCTGTAATGGAAGGCAAATGCGCATTGTTTAAGGAGTTCGCTGATATTGACGCCTTTCCTATATGCATAAATAGTAAAGATCCCGATGTTATTGTTGAAACTATCCGACTTATATCAGGAAGTTTCGGGGGTATCAATCTTGAAGACATTTCCGCTCCAAGATGCTTTGATATTGAAAAGAGACTCAGAGAATGCTGTGACATACCGGTTTTTCATGATGATCAGCATGGAACGGCAGTTGTTGTACTTGCCGCTCTTTTAAATTCACTGAAACTTGTCAAAAAGGATATTGCTTCCGTTTCCATCGTTATTAATGGAGCAGGTGCTGCAGGTTCCTCGATATGCAAAATGCTTTTGCTTGCAGGCGCACATGATATAGTTATGTGTGATGTCCAGGGCATACTGTACAAAGGTCAGGATGGCCTTGATCCTTATAAGCAGCAACTTACTCTGGTAACTAATGAAAAGTGCAAAAAAGGCAGACTGAGCGATGCTATTAAGGCTGCTGACGTGTTTATCGGCGTTTCGAAAGCAAATCTGCTTCATGCAGAGGATATTAAAAATATGGCATCCAGACCGATAGTTTTTCCGATGGCTAATCCGGTCCCTGAAATAGATCCTGCGATCGCAAAAGAAGCTGGTGCGTATATTGTAGGGACAGGCAGAAGCGATATACCTAATCAGATCAACAATGTAATGGCATTCCCCGGCATATTCAGGGGAGCTCTGGATATCAGGGCAAAAGATATCAGTGAAGAAATGCAGATAGCTGCAGCTCATGCAATAGCATCATTAGTAAGTGATGAGGAACTGACTGTACAGTACATACTGCCTCTGCCTTTTGATAAAAGGCTTGTTCCTGCGGTGAGTAAGGCAGTTATGGAAGCTGGTATAAAAAATGGTTTGTCGAAGATTACCTATTGATAAATATTGGTATATTTTATATAATAGTTTTGAAAGCTGGATTAAATGAAATTTTCACTGTTTACGAATGTTAAAAAAGATACTGATGGGAGTTTTCTTAAAGAAGTATGCCAGTACATTGAATCACTCGGTTCAGAAGTGATCCATTCTGAAATACTGTCAAAGAGGGATAACATCAATATCGATGAAGTCAGAGGTTCTGATATTATCATCACACTCGGAGGTGACGGTACTCTTTTAAGCGTAGCTCAAAAAACCGTATCGCTAAGGATACCTCTTGTCGGTATCAATTTAGGTTCACTTGGTTTTCTGACACAGATAGAAAAAAATGAATACAAGAAAATGTTACTGGAAATAACACGCAAAAACTATATCATGTCAATACGTTCAATGCTTCATGCGGATATTATGAGAGAGAATAAAATGATGTTTTCCTGTGAAGCTCTTAATGACATTGTAGTCAGCAGAAAAGTGACAGGGGACACTGTTACTGTTGCGGCGCAGATCGACGGATCCATTATAGATCATTATGACGGTGATGGCATCATAATCAGTACGCCGACAGGTTCTACAGGTTATCAGATGTCTGCTGGCGGACCGGTATCAGATCCGGAAGCCGATGTTTTTATAATGACTCCAATATGCCCTCATATGATGCATAAACAATCGTATGTTATAAAAGATAAAAGCAGGATGGATCTGTTGATAGAGGAAAAGAACGATTATGAATGCTGCTTTAATTATGACGGCATTTCTGTCGATATTAAAGGCGGTGATATAATATCTGTGTTTAAAAGTGACAAAAGTATTATTTTCCTTAAATTTGTAAAAACCAATTTTTATGAAAATTTAATCAATAAAATATACTACAGGGGTAATTGATAATGAAAAATAAAAGACAGGTCAAAATTCTAGAATTTATCGATAAGTTTCCTATTCAGACTCAGGAAGATCTGGTATCTATGCTTGTTAAAGACGGATTTGAAGCCACACAAGCCACAGTCTGCAGAGATATCAAAGAACTGAAGCTCTTTAAAGCGGTAAACAAAAACGGTCTGTCTGTATACACATTGAGCAATGATATAGCTGATAATTCGCATGAAAAGCTTGTTCATGTGCTCAAAACATCATTTCTCTCAATAAATATCGCAATGAATATGGCGGTCATAAAAACCCTTCCCGCAACGGCACCTGCAGTTGCCAGTGCAATAGACAGTTCAAAATCAAAAAATCTTCTTGGCACCATAGCGGGTGATGATACGATATTTGCATGTTTCTCAACAAATGAAGATGCTCAGGAGTTTTATTCATACATATTAGATGAATTGAGGTAATTCTCTTGCTGATACAGTTATCTATTAAAAACTTTTCGATATTTTCAGATTCTACTATTGATTTTACCAATGGTTTCAACATCATTACCGGTGAATCCGGCGCAGGAAAAAGTGTTTTTATTTCTGCTTTATCTCTTATCGGCGGGGAAAGAGCAATGAAAGAATATATCAGAAAAGGATATGATTTCGCTCAGATCGAAGCAGTTTATCGCATAACAGACAGAATTAACCGCAAATTATCCGATGAATTCGATATTGCCATTATTGATGGTCTTCTTGTAATTACAAGGCAGATCTACAGTGATTCGCATTCTGTCTGTAAGGTTAATGGAAAGATCCGCACTCTTTTATTTCTTAAACAGATATCTTCATATCTTTGTGATATCCATGGCCAATACGAGAACCAGTCATTACTGGATCCTGCAAATCATCAGGTCATTCTAGATAAACTATACAGATCCAGGATCCTTGAACTGGATGCAAGTTATAGGGGCCTTTTGAAGGAATATGATGAAATAGTCTCTTTTATACTTAAAAACAGCGGTTCTGACAGGGAGAGGATCGCAAAAAAGGACTTGTTGAGTTATCAGATCAATGAGATCTTTGAAACTAAGATAGAGTCTTTCAATATCGAAGAGTTGATCGATTCGAAACGATATCTAGAAAATGTCGAAAAATACATGATATCTTTAAAAGAAGGATTGGATCATCTTAACAGTAACGATATGCTCGAAAACCTTTATATGGCAGCAAGATCACTTGAAAAAATTAAGGATATAGACAAAATCGGAGGTATATCTCAGAGTATTCTGGATAATTATTATATCTTGAAAGACAATTATACTCAGCTCACTGATATATCGGAGGAATTTGTTTTCAATGAAGACAAATATAACAAAATAATAGAAAAGCTGGAGATGTTCGATAAACTTTCATATAAATATGGTTCAACAATAGAGGACATCACCGCATTCAGGCGCGAAGCTGAAAAACAGCTTTATGAGATAGAGAATTTCGATAGGTTATATAAAGAAAAGACGGATCGTTTGAAGGAACTGCAGGATAAACTATATTCTATAGCAGAGGATCTTAATAAAGTCAGAATGGATCGTGCATCTATATTTTCCTCATCCATAATGGATATCCTTCATTCCCTGGAGATGAAAGACGCTTATTTTGAAGTGAGATCCACATTCCATCTGGAGAAAAACCCAATAGGATTCTATGATTTCAAAGATAAAGGCATGTATGATATCGAATTCTATATAACAACCAATAAAGGAGCTGATCCGCTGCCTCTTACAAAGATCGCTTCAGGAGGTGAGATCTCCAGAATAATGCTTGCGATAAAATGCATAATTAGTATTGAGGATGAAGTCGAAACATACATTTTCGATGAGATCGAAACCGGTATAAGCGGGGAAGCGGCAGTAATGACTGCAAAGAAACTTTCTGATCTTTCAAAAATGAAGCAGGTTTTATGTATTTCTCATCTTCCTCAGATAGCAGCAAAAGGAGATCATCATTATCTGATTTACAAGAAGAGCGAATCAAATGAGACTGTGGCAAATATAAAGAAACTAACGTATGAAGACAGGGTTCAGGAACTCGCAATGCTGTTTGACGGGCACACCGTTACGGACGAGGGGATACGTTATGCAAGAAATCTATTGGAAAAAAATAAAAAAACTGATTGACACGTTTTATCATTATGTTATAATACATGAAGCAAATGTGCAGGTGTAGTTCAGTGGTAGAACACTAGCCTTCCAAGCTGGTTGTGAGGGTCCGATTCCCTTCACCTGCTCCAATTT
>JBAYNV010000160.1:0-5066 GCA_041678685.1 Clostridia bacterium | reverse complement strand
TTATACCGAACATCACACCTATATATTTTATTGCCTGGAAAATATCCGTATTGTAGAAGAAGACCCAGCCAACGAGCATGACAAGAATAAAGTAGATATGCGAAAAGATCCTGGGGATCTTTTCAAATACCTTCAGAAGGAACGTCTTTTCAATGAGAATGAATGCAAAGAAATACAGTCCCCAGCAGACGAAGTTCCAGCTTGCTCCGTGCCAGAGGCCGGTAAGGAACCATACTACGAGAAGATTACGCAAGGCATACTTTCTGTTTCCTCCAAGCGGTATGTAAACATAATCCCTGAAGAACGATCCTAAGGATATATGCCATCTTCTCCAGAAGTCTGTCGCTGATGTGGCTATATACGGGTAATTGAAATTTTCCTTAACTGAAAAGCCGAACATGGATGCAAGGCCTATCGCCATGTCTGAATACCCTGAAAAATCGAAATATATCTGAACGGCATAAAGGACTATTCCGATCCATGCGCCTTCTACTGAAAGCCGGGCGTAATCCGTTCCCATGAATGATGAGATCAGTGAACCTGCCGTATTGGCAAGGATCGCTTTCTTGGCTAAACCAATTATGAATCTTGATACGCCGTAATTGAACTTATCCCACGTTTCCCTGTTGCTGTTTATATCAGACGACACATCGGAGTATCTTAAGATAGGGCCGGATGTGACACAGAAGAAAAGCGAGACATACATCAGAAACGGGAGAAAATCATGCTGCGCCGGTGTTTTTCCTTTATACACATCCACCATATATGAAATACATGTGAAAGTATAGAAAGAAATACCCAACGGCAGTGCTATGTCCGTAAATGCATCAGTAAAACCGAACAAGCCGGAAATATTGCCGTAAATGAACCCGGAATACTTGAAAAACCCCAGGACTGCGACCATAAAGACGATACCTAAAACCAGCATTGCCTTTGCATTTTTCGTGCCTGCTTTTGCTTCGATGTAGCATGAAAGGAAATATACAACCACGGCTACGCTCAACAAAGCACAGATCCAGACAGGTTCTCCCCATGCGTAAAATACAAGGGATATCACCGTAAGCATCACATTCCTGTAAGTCCTGTTTTTTACTATGTAGTAAAGCAGTATGCTTAAAGGAAGAAAAACCGTTAAAAAGAGCAGACTCGAAAATACCATTATTACACCTCATGCCAATTTGAAATATTCCCTCTTGTAAGAGCCCCGAAGAGGTTCGCTTTAAAATTCGGATTTATTGCCATTTCACGTTCAATATATTCCTTCGCATTCTGCCTGTTTGTCCTTCCGGCAACCGGACACTCGGATCTTACAGGGGAAATGTCTTTGGTTTTTAAAAAAGATCTGATATCCGTTTCAAAGGAATATATAAGAGGGCGTATCACCGTTATATCCCTCCTGCTCAGATATGTGACAGGTGAAAACGTATGGAGCCTGCCTTCATAAAACAGGCTCATAAGGAATGTTTCAACAACATCGTCTTTGTTATGCCCGAGAGCGACTTTATTACACCCGAGGCCTTTTGCCGTATCGTTCAATATACCTCTTCGAAGATTAGAGCATAATGAGCAGGGATTAGTTTCTTTTCTGTTTTCAAATACGATATTGCCTATCTGCGAATCGACTATCGTATACCGTACATGCAATTCATCGCACAGCTTCTGCACATATGACATATCAAATCCTTTGAATCCCATGTCAAGAGTCACGGCTTCAATGTCGAATTTCTGCGGTATACGGCCTTTCAATGCAGCTAATACTATAAGGAGGGTAAGACTGTCCTTTCCTCCTGAAACGCCTATAGCGATATGATCGTTATCCTGGATCATATCGTAATCTTTTATAGCTTTTCTTGCCTGGCTTATAACCAACACTCCCATAGTGAAAATGATATCATTTTACGTATTCTTTTACAATTGATTAAATATAGTCCTTACCTGTCAGGTAGCGGTACATCATCACATATCCAACACCGGTCCTTATGGATTCCGATTTTATCTCATAATATCCGCCATCTTTAGTGGAGAAGAATAAGGTCATCATTTTCGTTACAGATATTGCCGCTATATCATTTAAAGTAAAAACGTTTTTACAGTCCGGACCTGTTATCTCGAGACGGTCAGAGAAGAGTTCCATTTTCCCTTCGCACATGAGATCGGTATCCTTCATTATATTTATCCTGCTCAGCATCTGTCTTTCGTGCGAGAAGAACGGTTTATCCGTATATTCTTTTTTTATGCTCCCTATATTTTCCTTAAGGTATGATCTTTGCCACTTGTCCCAGTCATATACCGTTTCGAATGGGACTGGTCCTTTCCCGCTGGATTCAAAGAAGCAGTACTCGTTTATCTTAAGATCAAGTCCGCATGAACAGTAGAATCTGTCTCCTATACTTGTCATCGTATCGATCCCGTGGCATTTCGGACACACAAAGAGCAATGTCTCCAGATGCTCTGCAAGATTCTTTCCTGTATATTTTTCAGGGTGTTCTTTCTGGAAGGTATATGCATTGGTATAAACATCACGCTTTATGGCTTCGGTGACTTCATCTTCAGTCATCGATGCAAGGTCTTCCTTCGTATATTCATGTATGACATGCCCGTATTCGGGACCTTTTCTTCTGTATGCAGCCCACCTGGGGGTCCTCAGATATCCTCCGTCGAGCCTGAAGGTTATAAGCCCAGCTCCGCTGTTTTTAACAAGAGCTCCGTTTGAAGAGGATATCCATCCTGTTTCGCCGTTGAATGAACGGTTGCCTTCAACGAAGAGGCATACATTCGCGCCATGATCCAGTGCATATGTTATATCCTTTATAGTGCTCTTTCCTTCATTGCCTTTTTTCCTCACGATCGGAGCGGCCAGAAATCTGATGAGTTTGCTAGCAAGACCCTGCCGGAACAGATGCTCGCTTGCCACATAATACATGTGCCTTACAAGAGGGATGCCTACCATGAACTGATCACCGTCAGAATTATGATTGGACAGCACAAGATATGTTTTGCTCTTCGGCCTGTATATTCTGAAATGGTAGTTGTGGAATAGTTTATAGTATGCTGTGAATCCCAACCACAGGAATGCATAGACTATCTTGTGCCATATGATATGTTTCATGATCACCGCCTGACAAACTGGAATGTATATATATTACCATATACTGATGATCAAAAATATATTCTTATTAATCTTCCTTGATTTTAGTGTATAATTTATATGTTTACATAATGCGTGATTCTATGATAATATAACAAACAGAAAGGCGGATCTGACTTGCTGAAGGAATTAGGAGATCAGTTGAACGAGCAATTGGGATGCCTTTTTGGAATAGTCGGTACAAAAGGTACGATATTGATGTGTTCCGACAGTTCTCAAGAAGGAAAAGAATTTGCCAAATTCAATGAACTCGCAGACAACACTAAAGATAAAATCGCAATCGACAGATTAATTTTCACAAAAATCAAAGTCATTAGGAATGTGCAGTATTATATGTTTGTTGAGGATTTAGGCAGCAACACTGATTTGTTGTTGAACCTTTTAGCGCTGTATGTACGTAATTATCTTAAAAATAATGTTGAAAAGATAGATAAGGATTTCTTTATAAAACAGATACTGCAGGGCGATATAGACGAAGCGGAGACTGAAAAGAGAAATAAAATATTCAAATTGAACCTGACGGAGAAGAAAGCGCTGCTGAATATACGGATGACAGACATTTCCGATTATCCTCTGGGCGATATATTAAAGAACCTGTTTTCCGACATAAAAGATACTGTTATAATCGAACTGGACAATAAGGATACGGTCCTGCTGATAACGGCAAAAGACGATATGGAGGAGACCGCTCTTTCCATAATCGCTACAGTCGAAGAGCAGCTTATGATACCTACAAGGGTATCTATAGGAAAAACCGCAGGATCGATAAGCGAGCTTCGTGCCGCATATATATCATCACTTAAAGCATATGACATAGGCGCGATATATAAGGAAGGCAGATCAGTATACGACTATAACAAAATGGGTACCGCGCGCCTGTTCCATGACATACCGGCAGAAAGACTGGAAGAGTTCATCGATGAGACGATAACTTCGGAAGTCTTCGATCAGATAGATGATGAGACCATAAAGACCATGCAGTCGTTTTTTGAGAATAATCTGAACATAAGCGAAACAGCCAGGAAGATGTATCTGCACAGGAACACTCTTGTTTACAGGATAGATAAACTTATGAAGCTTACAGGCATGAATGTAATGAATTTCGATTCCGCCGTCCTTTTCCATACTATCTGTCAGATAAAGTGTTATTTAAGAAATTTAGGAAGGAAATGAAATGATCACTTTTGATAATGTATCAATGGTATACAGAAGCGGGACGGAAGCATTGCATAATGTGAGTTTTCATGTTGATCAGGGTGAATTCCTGTTCATAACAGGAAAATCCGGATCCGGCAAATCCACTATAATTAAACTGTTGCTAAGAGAAGAAAGACCTACAACTGGAGATATATTTGTAAACGGATGCGATGTGGTGGAGCTTTCACGTTATGATCTTCCTCATTACAGAAGAAGGATCGGCGTGGTATGGCAGGACTGCAGGCTCCTTCCAAACAAAACAGTTTATCAGAATATAGAATTTGCAATGGAGGTAGTAGGCGAATCGAACAGGACCATCAGGCAGGTCGTTCCGAAACTTTTACACATGGTGGATCTGTGCGGCAAGGAAAAAGCATTTCCGGACGAACTTGCAGGCGGTGAACAGGCAAGGGTAGCGCTGGCAAGAGCCATTGCGAACAACCCTGATATACTTATCGCCGATGAACCTACAGGAAATCTTGATCCAAGGACAAGCATAGAAATAATAGATCTGTTATATAAAGTAAACCAGTTGGGGACAACGGTGCTTATCGTTACTCATGATGCGAATATCGTTGACAGGCTTCAGCAGAGGGTGATAAGGCTGAAGGAAGGGCAGATCATAAGCGACATAGAAGGAGCTATATACGAGAATGAAACCAGTGAGTATTAAATATATATTGATAGAGTCGTTCAATAATATAAACAGGAACAAAGTACT
>JBAYNV010000159.1:0-5081 GCA_041678685.1 Clostridia bacterium | reverse complement strand
TTACGCATGGTATTCCCATGACTATTATGGACAATATCCAGTCGAGTATAGTCACGGTATTCGGATCAGGTAAAGGTTTTACAGGATAGGGAGCATATACAGGCGGAGGCGTCTGCTGCACTGGTGGCTCGTTATATATATATGTCTTCTCCTGCTGAGGTTGCGCATTTTCCTGAAACTGCTGATTTACCTGTGGTTCATTGTTTTCCGTATTAACAGGATTGTTATTTTCCGTCATTATTCTTTACCTTCCTTCATAAGCTGATTATATGAATCGCACGTTTATTTGTCAAGAAGCCGAATGCTCATTTCATAAGCCGGAAAAGCAAAGCATTTTCATTTATCACTAAAGGCTCAGTTCCAAATGAGGTGAACAGCCTGTAAACATAAAGAATGATCAGGAACACAAGCGTGATAAGAACTGCGATCTTTATCCATTTCGGATCTGCATCAGTAAAATACCGTAATATGATGAATATTACAAAAGTGATAAGGACAGCATAAATGCCTGGATGCATGGCATATGCTTCAGCAAACCGGAATCGGATGACAAGCAGAAAAGCTCTTACCATTCCGCATCCTGCGCAGGGGAATCCTATGGTCAGTTTTACAGGACACACTTCGTGGAATATGAGGGAAAAAGACACAAGATAGCATATCATGACAACGACCGCTATCCATATCTTCTTTATATCCTCATACATTCTTTTAAATGCTTTTTTCCACATCTGCAGGTACAGTCTCCTCACCGATATTATACAATATTATCGTGCATCTTTACGCATTGGAACTTTTATATTTCCCTACCCGTCTAAATCACATATCAGTTAATCAAAGGATGGTAATAAAATGAAAAAATTAATCGCATTGCTATTGATAATAATGATACTCTTCACAGGATGTTCCAGCATCATAGATGCAGGGACGGCTTCTCCTGATGTAACAGTAAGCGAAGAAGATCTGCCTCATGTTGAAAGCATGTCAGAATTAAAGGCCATGCTTAATGCAACAAAAGGCAGTGCCTTTGTAAGATGGTTCAGAGATATGGGTATGGAAAAAGTAAATATGCTCGCTGAAGGTGATGCACAGCCTGCCGGAGAAGATACGGCAGCACAGGGGACTTATTCAGAGACTAATACACAGGTTTCCGGTGTTGACGAAGCGGACAGGGTAAAAACAGACGGCAAATACATTTATCAGATAACGGATTACAATAAAGTATTCATAACATCCGTTGATTCTGACGGCAGACTTACCGTGTTTAAGGAAATAAGCGATTTTGATGAAACATTCTATGCAAGCACTCTTTACATGGATGAAGATCAGCTTATCATCATCGGCTCGACATATGATGAAAACGGTTCATTCGCGACTACATATATATATGACAAGAGCGATATGAATAATATCATACGCGTAAAAACGATCGACATAAAAGGTTATTGTACCGACTCAAGAAGGATCGGCGATTCCCTTTATCTTGTATGTAACTATTATCCAGGATACTATTACGCAAAAGACACGGAGCTTCTTCCCTGCTATGCGGACAACGGCGTGACGACATATCAGGCCCCAAGCGATATCTACTATTTTGATAATGTTGAAGATTACTCCTCATACCTGATACTTGCAGCAATAGATCTTTCAGACATGAGCAAAGACACAAATCTTAATACATATCTAGGAAACGGACAGACGATATATATGTCGCAGAACAATCTGTACGTTACATACACTGTATATTCATATTATACATACGCTGTGGATTTCAGGATCGGTGTCGGGTCTGAATCAGCCGACACGAATGAACAGTTAACTTATATACATAAATTCAAAGCTGAAGGCGCAGTACTGACTCACATCGCTTTAGCGGAAACGACAGGATACCCGATCAATCAGTTCTCTATGGACGAGTACAACGGATTCTTCAGGATCGCAGTCACAGACACTTCCAAGGAAGTATCAACGAATAATGTGTACATATACAATGAAAATATGGAGCTTACAGGTTCGATAGTAGGCATGGCTCCGGGAGAACAGATATACTCCGTAAGATTCAACGGGAATACCGGATATATGGTGACATACAGAACGGTAGATCCCCTGTTCGTAATGGATCTGACCGATCCTGCCAATCCAAAGATAGACGGAGAACTCAAGATCCCTGGCTATTCAAGCTACATGCATATGTACTCCGAAACCATGATATTGGGATTTGGAATGGATACGCAGGAAACTGAAGACGACCGTGCTTTGATGCAGGGCATCAAGATAGCCATGTTTGACGTTTCGGATAAGGCAAACCCCATACAGCTCTTCACTACTTCCATTGGTAAGAGAGGGTCATATTCAGAATTGAATTACGATCATAAAGCGTTCATGTACTGCGAGGAAAAAGGTATTTTCGCATTCCCTGCATCAATATGCTCAGATGATTACTGTTATGAGACACAGGGCCTTGTTGTAGTCAAGATAGATATGGAAAACAGCAGATTCGACATACTCGGAGTACTGTCTCAGGATTATGTTGAAAACTGGAGCAATTATGTACAACGCGGACTGTATATAGGCGACTTCCTGTTCACAGTCTCAAGCAACGGGATCTATTCATACAATTTCAATACTCTTGAACTTATCGACAACGTTTTATTTGACTGATAGCAGCCATTCCCAAACGTTTGATACCTTCCCTATAGATAGCAGCGCTTTCATAAAGGCGCTGCTTCTTTATGCATTCATTCGCCTGATGTGCGCAATCGGGATCTTCCGGCATATTCATTCCGTAAGCGACCAGATTGGGCATTGACCTGGCATATGTGCCTCCGCCGATAGCTAAAGGTTCTGTCATATCCCCGGTTATATCCCTGTACACTTCCAGAAGCGTTGAAACAAGCATAGAAGTCTTATCGACATACAAAGGAGGATTATCGGACACGTTCGTAACGACCACGCCGTACTTACCGGCTGCTTCACTTATACTTTTCACGATCTGTTCATGATCACATGTCACGGGGTATCGGATATTCAGTACTACATATGACTGATCCTTCTCTATTGCCATGATACCGGGATTGACGGTAAGCCTTCCGCTTTCATCTTTAAGATCGATGCCAAGCCCTTCCCCGTAATGCTTATCCATAAGACAATTTTCAAAAAATTTAATGATAGGATGGCCTTTAATGACCGGTGAATTTAGGACAGCGGTCTTTATGGCATTTATTCCTAAATAGGGAGCAGCACCGTGTGAAGGCACCCCTTCATAGACCTTCTGTTCTCCTTTGTATGTGATATAGCATTTTCCGGGTACTACATTGGGCCTTTCACCTGCTTTTAATGATATATTCTTTGATCCTTCGCTTCCGAGAACGACATTCAATATCCCTTTTTCTGCATATATGAGAGGAAAATCAGCGTCAGGAACGAATCCCATCGTCGGCAGCTCCTCGGTTTTCACATAATGTTCAATACATGATGATCCGCATTCCTCATCAAGCCCGAATATGAGACGGACCCTGTATCCTTTTATCTCGTCTTTGTCTATAAGGTCTAAAAGCGCGTAGAATGCAGCGATCGCCGGACCTTTATCATCAGCTGTCCCTCTTCCGTAAAGGTAACCGTCTTTTTCTGCGAGTATATACGGGTCTGTGTTCCATCCGTCTCCTTCAGGTACAACATCCAGATGGAGCAGGATGCCTATCATTTCATCGCCTTCACCATATTCGATATATCCTGCTCTTCCATCTATGTTTTTCGTTTTAAGCCCGTGAGCCTTACCAAGGTCAAGCATAGCTTCAAGTGCTTTTAGTGTGTTCTCCCCATATGGAGCTCCCTGGACAGCTTCGCTTCTGACGCTTTTTATACTGATCAGTTTTGCCAGGTCTTTTATCATATCATCGATATACTCTTTCATTTCAAAACCTCTTCGTTTTATTGATATCAATGATATCACTTTCCTGTGATATTTATCATCGGATATTTTTATTTAGTTATTATTCAGATAAAAAAAGATCCGTCAGATATTCCTGCCCGGATCTTTTATATGCTTGGATTTTTTTACTTTTCGAATTACTTCATTTCAGCTGTAGCGCCAACTTCTTTGAATTTAGCAACGAGCTCTTCAGCTGCCTGTTTGGAGATAGCTTCTTTGATAGTGCTTGGTGCATTGTCAACGAGGTCTTTAGCTTCTTTTAATCCCAATCCTGTAGCTTCTCTGCATACCTTTATGACTTTGATCTTTTCAGCGCCGATCTCTTTAAGTATTACATTGAATTCAGTCTGTTCTTCAACTTCTTCAACTGCAGCTGCAGGAGCTGCTGCGCCTGCTGCTACAGGAGCTGCTGCCACAACACCGAACTCTGTTTCCAATGCTTTGACCATATCAGCCAATTCCAATACTGTTAATGCTTTGATCTCTTCTATTAATTTTGTAATCTTTTCACTCATGATATTTATTCCTCCTGATTATTTATTACGCTTCGACTGCGTTTTCCTGTTTCTTATCCATAATTCCCTTAAGAACATAAGCAAGTTTTGTGATCGGAGACTTTAAGCCACCCATCATCATTGCAAGCAGTTCGTTCTTAGATGGGATCTTAGCATAAGCTTCAATTCCCTTGATATCGATAACCTGGTTACCTACTATTCCGGCCTTAAGTTCAAATTTGCCATAATCTTTTAGATTTGCATATTTGAACATGGCTTTTGAAGCAGACAGCTCATCTTTGCTCATTGCGATCGCTGTAGGTCCTTCAAGAAAAGGCTTGAGCCCTTCCAGTTTTGTTCCTTCGACCGCTTTGACAATAAGTCTGTTCTTAATAACCTTGTACTCGATATTAGCTTTTCTTAGATCCGCACGCATTGCTGTGTCCTGAGAAACTGTCAGTCCTCTGTAGTCGGCGAGTACCAACGATCCCATGGATAACAGTTTCTTCCGGAGTTCAGCCATCTGCTGCTTCTTAACATCTAATATCTTTTCACTAGCCATTGTCTTTCGTTACCTCCTTATAAAAAATCCTCGCATTGCACAGACAATACGAGGATATGATAGATCATTACTTGTATCACCTCGGCGGGATTTATGC
>JBAYNV010000158.1:0-5087 GCA_041678685.1 Clostridia bacterium | reverse complement strand
TTATATAAATGATAAATCTTTTTAAAGTACCTGAAAATCTCTTGTTTTTCATAAAACTTCAAACTTGTAACCCACTCCCCAGACAGTTTTCAACTGCCAGTTCACATCAGGCAGGATTATTCTTTCTCTCAATCTTTTAATATGCACATCCACAGTCCTTGAATCACCAAAAAAATCGAACCCCCATATTTTTTCGAGCAGCATATCACGGGTATATACTGCATTCGGGTTAGATGCAAGAAGATAAAGCAGTTCAAATTCTTTCGGTGGAAGCTCGATATGTTTATCTCTTAGCATAACAGTATATGTGTTTTTGCTTATGAGCAGATCAGTAAATTTAATATCAACGTATCCGTTGTCCTTGCCTTTTGTTCTTCTTATTATCGCTTTGACTCTGGCAATGAGTTCCTTGGCTTCGAATGGTTTTACAACATAATCATCTGCACCGAGTTCAAGACACAGCACCTTGTCGAATGTCTCAGCTTTAGCGCTTAGCATAAGTATCGGTACATCGCTGTTTCTCTTGATGTTCCTACATACATCTTTTCCATCCATACCAGGCAGCATTATGTCAAGTATGACAAGATCCGGATTCTCTTCCTTGAACACTTCAAGCGCTTCAAGACCGTCATGAGAGCATATTACCTGATATCCTTCTTTTTCCAGATAAAGGGTAAGGAGTTCACATATGTTTTCGTCATCGTCAACTATAAGAATCTTACTGTACATCGTGTTTCACCTTTTCTATACCTTATTTAGTCTAATCTTACTTCCCTGCCTGTTCTTGCCGATTCATAGATACCGTCTATCATTTTCATTAATATAACACCATCTTTTCCTGTCGCTCTGCAAGGGGTTCCATTTACTACACAGTCGATAAAATGTGCCATTTCCCTGTTGAACAGATCTGTGAAGCTCAGTGACGGATCACCGGCTGGAGCTATATCTACGAATCTTCCGTTCATATCTGTAAAAAATTCAATTTTCGAATCTATTTTTGCACCTGCTTTAGTCCCAAAGAGTTCAATGCTGTTAGTATCCTGCTTGTTATTCAGATTGAAGCTTGCTTCAATGAACATAGTAAGACCGCTATCGAATTTGATCATTCCTGTAGCCATATCCTCAACGCTGAATTTGAATTTTGAACTGTCTTCTATCACATAACCTTTTTTACCTTTAGCTCTGTCATATCCAAGATTGCTATAAGTCGATCCAAATGCTGATACCGGCATCGGGCTCCCTGCAAGATATCTTACAAGATCCATGACATGGACTCCAAGGTCTATAAGAGGTCCGCCTCCGGAATACGCCTTATCTTTAAACCAGCCTCCGGGGCATCCGTTCCTTCTTAGATATGTGGCTTTTGCATAATATATGTCCCCCATACTTCCGTTATCTCTGAAGGATTTTATTATTTCTGCATCATTTCCGAATCTTCTAACAAAACCCATCATAAGCAGTTTTCCTGACTCTTCAGCCGTTTTCTGCATCTCCATTGCATCAAAATGATTAGTCGCCATGGGTTTTTCGCACAGAACATTGGCTCCGCCTTTTAAAGCAGCCATGACGGCTCCTTTATGTTCGCTGTTCCATGTCGTTACGCTTACAGCGTCGAGCTTTTCATTTTTCATCATTTCGTTATAATCAAAATAATATCTCGGTATATGATATTTTTCTGAATATGCTTTCACTTTTTCTTTATCTATATCGCAACAGGCGATAACTTCACAAACATCAGGATTGCTCATATAACCTGCCATATGATAAGTGCTAATATTACCAGTTCCAATAATACCGATTTTGATCTTTTCCTTCATAAAATTACCTCTTTTGAAATTTGATATAAACGAAGTGTACCACAGCAAATATTGTATGTCAAAGCCATATCAATAATTAAAAAATCATATATTTGATTAGCATGATAAAAATGATATAATAAATTAAATATTATTAGCGAGGTCAGATATGAGGGTTGGTATCGTTGGTTTACCTAATGTAGGAAAAAGTACAATATTCAATGTAATGACACATAATGATGCTCAGACGAGCAATTATATATTTTCCACGCTGGAACCGAATGTAGGAGTAGTTCAGGTGCCTGATGAACGTCTGGAATTTCTGCATACACTTTTTGACAGTGACAAGACCACATATGCCACAGTGGAATTTGTAGATATACCCGGTCTTATAAGAGGATCATCCAAAGGTGAAGGCCTGGGTAATCAGTTTCTTGCGGATATACGATCGGTCGATGCGATTGCACATGTGGTAAGGTGTTTTGACGATGTTGATGTGATGCATGTTGATTCATATATCGATCCTGCCAGGGATATAGAAACAGTTAACCTGGAACTTATCTTCTCCGATCTTGATATGATCGAGCGTCGCATAGATAAAGCACAGAAAGCTTCAAAATCCGGTGACAAATCTTTTGTGCCTATTCTCAAATTTTATAATGACCTTAAAGAGCATCTTCTTTCCGGAAAAATGGCAATCACTTTCCCTGTTGAGAATAAAGAACAGGAAGACCTTATAGATGACCTGTTCCTGATCACTAGAAAATCTGTTATATATGTAGCAAATGTCGATGAAAAAGGTCTCACTGAGGATAATCAATATACTAAAGCAGTATATGATATAGCTTCAAAAGAAGGCAATGAAGTTATTAAAGTATGCGCCAAGCTTGAGGAAGAACTCGCCTGTCTTGAAAAGGATGAAAGAGAGCAATTCTTAAGTGAATTGGGAATTAAGGAAACAGGCCTGGAACAGTTGATCAAAAAAGGATATAAGCTACTTGATCTTATGAGTTTTCTGACAGCTGGCAAAAAAGAAGTGCGTGCCTGGACAATAAAGAATAATACACTTGCACCACAGGCAGCCGGCAAAATCCATTCCGATTTTGAACGCGGTTTTATCAGGGCTGAAGTATATTCATATGATGACATAAAAAGGCTTGGATCATATGGCTCAGTCAAGGAAAAGGGTCTTGTCCGAAGCGAAGGAAAAACATATGTGTTTAAAAACGGTGATATAGTACTTTTCCGATTTAATGTTTGATGAAATATATTGGTATAATAAGCGAATATAATCCGTTGCATAATGGTCATAAACACCAGATCGATACTTTAAGGCAGTCATTCGATGATAACATCGCGATCGTTTCATTATTGAGTTCTGATTTTCTGCAAAGAGGTGAACCGGCATTACTTGATAAATATGCCAGAACAAACATGGCATTGGAAGCTGGCGTAGATATAGTGATCGAGTACCCTGCTTTTTTTTGTTGCAGAAGTGCTGAGGATTATGCGGATAATGCAATCTATTTGCTGGATAAGCTCAATATTATCGATTACATCTCATATGGTACCAAAATCAATGATATAGTATCGTTAAAATCGATTGCTGGCATACTTATTGAAGAACCGGAAGGATTCAGGAAATTTCTGAGAACCTTTCTTGATGCAGGTCACTCATTTGCCAGGGCACGTGAAAAAGCATTGATCGATTTTTTGGAATCATCGCAAAATGATGCCATACCAAGCATTATGAGATCATCAAACGATATCCTGGCAATAGAATATGAAAAGTCATTACTAAGACATAAATCGTCGATCAGGTCATTCCCCATAAAACGCGTAGGAAGCGATTATAACGATCCCAAAGCAGACGGTAAATATTCAAGCGCTACTGCTATAAGAAACGAAATATTCGCTTCACCTTATCTTGTAGGACCGGTCAGAGACAATGTACCAGCTTCTTCATTCAAAATACTTACCGAACATACAGTTCAGCATGATTTTATTAATTTTGAATCCTTTAAAAATGAGATATTTTATGCTTTGCTTTCACATACAGATGATGCCCTGCAAGATTACCCGAATGTGAACGAAGGAATCGAGCATCTTTTAAAAAAATATGTTATTGGTTCTTCTTCAGTTTCAGCACTGATCTCATCCTGCACGACTAAAAGGTATCCTTCCACTCGTATACAGCGTCTTCTTACCCACATACTTCTTGGTATCGATAATACGATGCTGCAGGAATACAAAAGACCTCAATATGCAAGGATCATAGGCTGCAGCAACAAAGGCATTCTTTCAGGATTATTTGAAAAATCCAGTATTCCGATCGTAACATCCTTACGCAAATTCTATGATTCCGCTGATATGTCAGTAAAGCATCTTATCGATTTCGAAAACAAAGTCTGTGATATATATTCAAAACATGAATACAAAGAATCCGGACAGATACAAAGCGAATTCTCTGTAAAAGTCAGGATCTGAATCGATTTACTGAAATAAAAAAAAGATGTCATGAGACATCCTTTAAATTAAATATGTTAACTTCTGTTATGCAACGATTTTAGCTGCTTCATCTGCTGCACTTGCAGCATCAGGTGTATATATGTCAGCGCCTATCGAGTCTTTGTATGAATCATTAACAGGAGCCCCGCCAACCATGATCGTAACTTTATCCCTTATACCTTTTTCCGTAGCTACTTTAACTACATTAGCCATTTCACCCATTGTAGTAGTAAGAAGTGCAGAACAAGCAATTATCTGAGCACCATTGTCTATAGCACCCTGTACGAACTGGTCTGCAGAAACATTTACGCCTAAATCAATTACCTCAAAGCCTTTTCCTTCCATCATCATCTTAACAAGGTTCTTTCCGATATCATGAAGATCACCAAGTACAGTGCCGATGACAACCTTACCGATGGATGTAACGCCTGCAGCAGCCATTAAAGGTTTGATCAATGTGGTTCCTGCATTCATAGCTCTTGCAGCTACCAATACATCAGGAACATACAATTCGTTATTTTTAAATTTCTCACCAACGATGTCCATACCGGCTAACAGACCTTTATTAAGTATATCCTTAATTGCGATACCTTCATTTATCGCCTGTTGTACTAAAGTTTCAACATCTTTTTTACGGCCTTTTTGCAATGCCAGTGAAATATCTTCTAAGTTGATCATATAAAACCTCCGATTAATTTACCAAATTACATATATTAAACCAAATCTTATCGCATAATGCAACATCTATTTTACTTATTTAAGAATAAATTTGAAATATTTCTT
>JBAYNV010000157.1:0-5116 GCA_041678685.1 Clostridia bacterium | reverse complement strand
TTGCATGAATCGGTGCCGAACATGATCCTGTCCTGGAATTCATCGAGAAACTCCATGGTAAAAGCAGGATCTCTTGTAAGAGCGTTCCAGCCGCTTTTTGCGGACATATCGACCCAGAGATTCGGATACTTTCTAAGCAGGACCGGTACCGCGCCATCCGGCTGTATGACCCCTTGTGGATAACCGTTACGCATATCATCAGAAATAACAGACGATATTTCCGCCCAGAATGTAGGCCCGTGTCCTATGAACACGGTATCAGGGTCATCGTGGAGCGCATGTTCCAGCCGCGGCAGGCCGTATGTGTCTTTAAGACCATATCCGTCCTGTGTTGATGTCATATCAAAAAGGACAGGCATCCCAAGCTTTCCTGCCTGCTTATACAGGTTCATGCATAAAGGATCGTCAAAGTCCAGCTTAGGAAGCAGCTCACCTATCCCTTTGCATCCCATTTCCTTGTATTCAGTAAGAAGATATATGAGATCAGCATCTTTACTGTTGCCGAATCTTGGGTCTATAAGGCAGAAAGGTATAAGCCTTTCCGGGTATTCTTTGCACGCTTTTATGACATCGTATGTATCACAATTAAGATATGCGCCTTCCGGAGTCTCGGAAAGAGGCAGCACGCATGTGATATCTATGCCCCAGATATCCATTTTATATATCAGATCTTTAACATCGATATATTCGTTGATATCTCTTACTATCCGCCCCATATGCCCGTGTACATCGATCAGCATTGATGAATCCTCCGTACAGCCTGATACATTCCTATTATATCCGATTACGGCTGGTTTTATATAAATATATTTGTTGAAAATCGTGTATATAATGATATCATTATGTTGTATTCAATATGACCGGTTTTACAAAAAAGAGGGTGTTTGTACGTGCGCAACGGTCAGAAACCTTTGCGATGACATGAGGTTTTGTTATACAAGAAAAATAAGGGGGTAATCATTATGTTTTGTCCAAAATGCGGAGTCAGAAATGACGATAATGCAAGATTCTGTGCAGGTTGCGGCGCGGCAATAAACGGGGGCCAGGCACCGCAGCAGTTCCAGCAGCAGCCACAGCCTTTCCAGCAACAGCCATTCCAACAGCAGCCTTTCCAGCAACAGTATCAGCCGCCGAGAAAGAAGAGCAAAGCCGGAGTCGTTATCGCAGTGATACTGGTACTGGCTTTACTGGGTGTCGGCGCTTTCTATATCTTTGGCGGCGGACTGTCACCCAACCATCTGGCTCAAGTGTGCTTTACGACCGCGGTTGATGCCGAAACGGCAGCACCTATAGGCAGAGATACAAGGTTCCCGTCGTCAACACCGGAAATAATAGTGGCGGCAACCATACGTAATGTAGATAAAGCAGGCGTATATGTGACTGCTGTCTGGACTCATACCGATTCGGGCGAACAGGTATACTCAGATCCTCTCTATGTAAATTACGACGCATGGATAAACTTCAGCGTTGTCAATACCGGATCAGGTTTCCCTACCGGTACATATACCGTGGATCTGTATGTAGGCGAGGTACTGACAGAGTCAGCATCGTTCACCGTCAACTGATATGGATCCTGTACTTATCACGGATATAAAAAACAGATTCGCAAGGATCGGTATACCTTTTCGTGAGGATACGGGAGCGGATATAGCTGTCTATAACGAATTTCTTGACGCAGGCTGGAGCACAGGCTCAAAAAAAATACTTTATGAAGCATCTATACTTGCCGATGAATCGTTAAAGACGGTGTTCATGTATGAAAAAACCACCGAAACCGGCCAGGGGTTCTCTTTCGGGAGCAGTAATTCATCATTCACGCAGTCAGGCGTGACGCTATTGCGTAAAGTAAAAAGCGTACAGTACGGGCCGGACGGAAGAGCTTATGAATACACATTCGATCTTGGCGCCATACCCAAAGCAGTAAAAGAAAGCGCGTTATCAAACGGCTGGAAGTTTCGGACAGTACTGAGCAAAGACAAGACAATGAGAATAGCTCAGTTTGGCAATAGCCAGAACAGCGGCTTGAAATTCTGCACTAATTGCGGAGCACAGATCGGCTTTGGATCAAGGTTCTGCGCTTCTTGCGGAAGATCCGTATGAATGATACCGATGCTATCGGCTGTTTGTTCTTAAAATGTGATCACATGACCGCAGCCATATGGGCACACGATTGCGCTTTTCATGTTTTACATATATTTGAAGATAAAAATCAAAATGACGAAAGACCACGTGCAGCTTTAAAGGCTGCACGTGACTGGGCTTTTGGCGAAATGAGTGTCGGTGATGCCAGAAAAGCCGCTTTTGCGGCATATGCCTGCGCACGGGAACAGCAGGACAGGAAAATGGCCTTCTGCGCCAGAGCCTGCGGTCATGCCGCAGCTACAGCCCACGTGAAAGAACATGCGCTTCATGCAAGCGCATATGCATTAAAAGCCGCAGATGATGAAAAAGCGGAAAACGATTGGCAGTACAGTAAGTTAAAAACACTGACAGGTCTCTGAGCGTATTTACCGGGCTTCTTTACGTATATTCGCGGGAGTATCCATTCCCGCTTTTTTAAATGCCTGATACATATAGTAATGGCTGGAAAAACCCGACTCCTCCGCAATATCCTCTATGGACATACTGCTATTTTCCAGCAGTCTTTTTGCAGTCGCGAGTCTGTGATCCATAAGGTAATCATGGAAAGTCTGGCCGTATTGCTTCGTCATGAGTCTGTTTATCTGTCTTGGACTTAAAAAAACAGCTTTTGATATCTCGCTCAATGATATATCCGTCCTGTAATTTGCCTTTACATAGTTCACGAGCTTTATGAGCCTCAGATCGTCCACGGACTTTTTTGGATATGCATATTTATATTTTATATGATCGTGATCGGCAACTGATCTGAACAGGCTTAGGACTATATCTATGATAAGCACCTGAATTTTTAGTGCAAATCCTGCTTTTCTTTCGTCATCTTCTTTGAACACTTCCTCGAACAGCATCGCAATATGACCGTTCTTGAACACCCTCGGGTACGGCTTGGACAGCACGCTTTGGATGATCCGGCTCTCCTGCAGTGATACAGGATCGCTGTCACATACATCCTTCACGTTTATTTCACATTCCAGGCAGTACTCGGACATAGGGTCTTCCTTATCCGATACCTGTGTATGCCTGATGTACGGTCCGGTAATATAGAACTCGCCTTCATTCACACAGAACTTCTCCCCTTCTATTTCTATATGCCCCCTGCCGTTTGGGATGATATGGAATTCATAATCGGTATGCGAATGGCTCGCCACGTTCCAGTTCCTGTCGGGAGAAACAGAAAGAAGCGATATGACCCGTATTTCCAGATCACCCAGCCATATATCAAGTTTCAGGTCTTCAAGCTTTATTATCGGTTTTGCCATGATTCTCTCCAAAATGTCATTTTTTCTTAATAACATGTCCTGATTTATTATTGTCTGATGTCGTCTTGCATTATACAATCAAAGCGTAAAATTGTCTAATATACAAAACATTTGGGAGGATAAATCAATGGATGGGATAAATATCATGTTAAAAGATCTGACAGCCTTTAAGTCTCAGGGTTATTGGGCAGACAGGATTATTTCACAACTCGAATATGTACGCGAAACTACTAAATATTCAAAAGGCGTATATGACACTCTGCTGAGTCAGGCTGCGGATTTTGTAGTAAAGAAAAATGAAGCAGAAGGCGTCATAACCAAAAAGACCGTTCTTGAATGTGAGAAAATGATGGCTCCGCTTACGGATCTGGTCAAGAAAAACACCCTTATATGCGTAGCGCATGCGCATATAGACATGAACTGGATGTGGCGTTTTGACGAGACTGTCGCTATCGCACTGGATACGTTCCGCACGATGCTCGATCTTATGGACGAATACCCCACGTTCTGCTTTTCACAGTCACAGGCTTCAGTGTATAAGATAGTCGAGGAATATGACCCGGAAATGCTAGCAAGGATAAAAAAACGCGTTAAGGAAGGCCGCTGGGAAGTTACTGCTTCCACATGGGTCGAGGCAGACAAGAACATGCCCTCAGGCGAAAGCAAGGCACGTCACATACTGTATACAAAACGCTATCTGTCAAAACTTCTGGGAATAACAAAAGAATCGCTGGATATAGACTACGAGCCTGATACTTTCGGACATGATGTCAACGGACCCGAAACACTGGTAAAAGGCGGGATTAAGTACTATTACCACGCCCGTGCGTTAAACGGGATCGCAGCATACCGCTGGCAGTCACCATCAGGAGCCACGGTACTGGTATACAATGATCCCACCCACTATAACGGGAATATAAGCACATGGCCGGTGCTTCTCGTACCGGGATTCACGCATGATGTGAAGCACGACACCATGATGTATGTATACGGCGTCGGAGACCACGGCGGCGGACCGTCAAGAAGAGATATAGAAAAAATACTGGATATGAACACATGGCCTCTGTTTCCGAATATAAAGTGCGGAACATACAGGGAATTCTTCCATACCCTTGAGAAGATCTCGGATACTCTTCCGGTAGTAAAAGACGAACTCAACTATATATTTACCGGCTGTTACACGACTCAGACCCGTATAAAGAACGCGAACCGCATTTCAGAAGCCGCTTTAGGCGAAGCGGAATCGTTCAGCGCTATCCGTTCGCTCAATGACGGGACGGCATATAAGCAGGACACATTCGCAGAAGCATGGAAGAAAGTACTGTTCAATCAGTTCCATGACATTCTCACAGGTTCAGGCAAGATAGACACAAGAGAATATGCCATGGGAGAATTCCAGAAAGCGTTTGCAGTCGCAAATATAGGAAGAAGCACTGCCATGAGGGCAATAGCCGCAAATATCGATACATCGGCATATATGGAATCAGGCAGGAAAAAATACAAGGATACAGATGCTGAAGGAGCCGGAGCCGCGTATGGCATATGTGACTTCAAGGTGAGCCAGGTCTCAAGAGGAGCAGGCGCAAAGAGGATATTCACTGTATTCAACCCCTCGCCTTTCGACCGGACAGGTAATGTGGAAATAGACGTATGGGACTGGAACGGCCGCCTTGACAGTATAGTATTCAAAGATGAAAAAGGCATAGTCGCAGCTCATC
>JBAYNV010000156.1:0-5259 GCA_041678685.1 Clostridia bacterium | reverse complement strand
CCGTATTCCATACTGACCATAAAGGAATGGCAGACAAAAAAGAGTTTCTCCAGCGAATGCACATTCGCAAAATATGCATTTTTAGATCCTGCATATACCTACAGCCTTCCGGAAGATATAACCATATCGACCGCTTTTGATGCAGCAAGCCATCTTTTTGAAAGTTATTTCTCCAAAAAGAGCACCCCTGTTTCCATGATGTATGCGATGGAGGGGATGAAGGTGTTTGGAAGGACCGTGGATGATATAGACAGAAGGGATTTTTCTGAAAAAACAAGGGAGGATCTCATGTATGCATCGATGCTTGGCGGCATGGCTATAACCCATACGGGAACAACGGCAATGCATGCTATGGGATATTCTATGACCTATTTCATGGATATGCCTCACGGATTTGCAAATCTTTCAGTGTGCAGGCCGTATTTTGCGTATATCGAAAAAACCGATAAAGTAAAGATGGATATGGCTGTAAAAGCGCTGGGATTTGAAAACGTCGAAGCGTTGACCGGATTCTTCTTAAGAAACATGGAAATCCCTATACTTACAGAGGAGCAATGCTCCAGGTTTGCCCATATCGCCATGATACAGTCAAGCGTTAAGGCGACTCCCGGAGAGCTTACGGAAAATGATCTATATAATATGTACAGGGAGGTAAGGCCTTTATGATCGTATATTATCACATTGCATCCGATCACGTGAAAGATGCTGTGGCCTTTGGGATGAAACTGTCTGAATACGGCGATACATCCATTAAGACAGGCAACAATCTGAAAAATGTCATAGTCGCATACTTATGCCCATCGGATGACATAAAGAGATATAACCTGCCAAGATACACCTGCCTGTGCATAGAGATACCAGGTGAAAGGGCATATATAATTGAAGGGGCATATCTTGAAATGGGAAACAGCGATGCGGTGAACCAGTCGATATGTGCGGCAAAAGATTACAATGTAGGCACATACAGAAAACCTCTCGCGCTCATAACAACAACGGTATTTTCCGAAAACATCAGAATATTGGATAAGTATATGGATATCCCCATACTTATACAGAATTCCGAAGAGCTTTATTTAAAAAACGCGCTTACTGACATGGAAAACAGTGATCAGAGGTATTATGAAAAGGCACTTGCCGGATATATTTCCATGACAAGCGACGCAAAAAAGCTTAGTGAAAAAGGTGAATATACGATATATTCACTTAGAGATAAGAAATATATAGTAAAAAAATCAGGTAACTGATGGACAGGATCAGATATATAAATCTATCACAAGTGGATTCCACAAATACATATGCCAAACAGAACAGCGGCACGTTCACAGATGAGTATACTGTGATCCGATCATCAAGGCAGACAGGCGGAAGAGGCCGGTCGGGAAGAACATTCCTGTCAGACAATGAGGACGGCGCATGGTTCTCCGTCATCATAAAGCCAAAAGACCACGCCTTGACAGCTGATATGATAAGGATACTGCCATTGCTTGCAGGCGTATCGGTATCAACAGTACTTTACGAGCTTTATGGCGTCAAGACAGGATTGAAATGGCCTAATGACGTATTACTGAACGGTAAGAAGCTGTGCGGGATCCTGTGTGAATCCCGCACATCAGGAAGCAGAATAGAAAATGCGATAATAGGTATAGGCATAAATGTAAATCAGAAAAGCATGGACCCGGACATAAAAGACATAGCTACTTCCCTGTTCATGGAAATGCATGTACCCATATCAGTAGAAAGCCTGATCCAAAATATATGTGGAAATATCTTAGACCTTTATGATAGAATGAAAACAGAAGATATGCCATATATCCTGGACAAATGGAACGAATACTCTGTAATGACCGGCAGGCGCATCGAATACACAGTGAACAACGTTACATACAGGGGAATATCAAACGGCATAGACGCACATGGCAGACTAGCGGTGACCAAAGACGACGATGAGACCGTATACCTTGATTCAAATGAGGTAAGGTTACATATATAGGAGAGAAAAATGGCAGAAAACGGAAACAACCCGGTTCCAAACAGTAAACCTCAGGGACAGAATCAGGGATACAAAAACCACAACTATTACAGAAAGAAGAATTACCATTCCAATAAGCCATATAACAATGACAGAAAAGAAGGCAATCCTCAACCAGCATCATCGGAAAATGTACCAAAACAACAGGTCCAAAGACAGCCACAGCCACAACCCCGGCCTCAGCCTCAGCCTCAGCCAAAGGCCGTCCAGCCGCAAAACCAGCAGACAGGCGATAAAAAACCTTATGAAAAACAGTCCTTCAACAATTACAGGCATTACAATAAGGAAAGAAGGCCTTTAGTAGTACAGGTCGAAACGATCGATGATATAAGGAAAGATATAGTAAGGATCGAAAAAGAGATCTATCTTGAGATAGAAGAAATAAAAACAATAAAGGTGTAACTCATGCTTTTAGCGATCGATGTAGGCAATACGAATATCGTAATGGGTGTCAATGACGGCAAAACTTATACGAATGTCTGGCGCCTTACAACAAATAAGGAAAGAACGGCTGATGAGTTCGGAGCTTTCTATTTAAACATGTTCAGAGCTGCCGGACTGGAAATGAAAGCGGTCGACGCCATCATAATATCAAGTGTTGTCCCCGGCATAATGTATACACTGAACCACAGTCTGGAAAAGTATTTCGATGTCAAACCCCTGTTGGTCGAACCGGGGATAAAGACAGGGCTCAATATACAGATAGATCATCCAAAGGATCTTGGAGCGGATATAATAGTGAACCTTGTCGCGGCATACGAGCTGTACGGAGGGCCTGCGATAGTGGTGGACTTCGGGACTGCAACGACATTTTCCTGTGTCACAAAGAAGTTCGAGTGCCCCGGTGTTGTGATATGTGCAGGCGTGAAAGTCACTGCTGAAGCGCTGTACAAGAGAGCTGCAAACCTGCCTAATATAGATATAATGATGCCTCCCAAGGTAATAGGGAAAAACACGATAAATTCCATGCAGTCAGGTATCATATGCGGATATCAGGGATTGATCGCAAATGTAGTGGATAATATGAGAAGAGAGCTTGCTGAAGATTACGGTCAGGTAAAAGAAGACATCAAAGTAATAGCTACAGGCGGTCTTTTGAACCTCATAGCAAAGAAGAGCGACCGTATAGGATATATCGATAATCAGCTGACGCTTAACGGATTAAAACTGGTTTATGATAAAAATAAACCGAAAGCAGAAGGGAAAGCTTAGAAGCCATATGATAAAAGGTAAGATCATCTCTTTTGAAGGGATGGACGGTTCAGGAAAGACCACACAGATAAAGGCTGTCAGCGAATACCTTGAACAGAAGGGATTTAATGTCACGGTCCTTCGCGAACCCGGAGGAACCAGGATAGGCGAGTTACTCAGGACCGTTGTACTGGACAAAAACAACACAGAGATGTCCGCAATGACCGAAATGCTTCTGTATGCCGCATCACGCGCCCAGCTTATAGAAGAGAAAGTGGTACCGCTGATAAAAAACGGGTGCATAGTGATTTTAGACAGGTTCTTTGATTCCAGCCTTGCATATCAGGCATATGGAAGGGATCTGGATTTTGATGCGGTGCTGGCCATAAACCTTGCGGCGGTAAAACACATAATCCCAAAGATGACATTTTTCATTGATGTCTCCCCGGAGGATTCATTGAAAAGAAGAAAGAACGCTACGGAAACAGACAGACTGGAGAATGAGGATATATCGTTCCACCAGAAAGTATATAAAGGATACAAGGCATTACTTAAGAAATTCCCGGACAGAATTATCCGGCTGGACGGTACGATGGTGCCTGAGGAAATATCAAAAGAGATATTCGGATATGTAGACACACTATTACAGGAGGAATAGATGAAGCTTATATTTGCCATTGTGAACGACGAAGATGAACTTGACGTAATGAGATCTTTGAGCCAGGGAGGATTTGGCGTAACAAAACTGTGTTCTTCAGGCGGATTTCTGAAAGCGGGAAATACAACTTTGCTGATCGGTGTTGAGGACGAAAAACTTGACCATGCGTTAGAGATCATAAAGAGTAAATCCAAGAGCAGGAAAAAGATAGTCAATTCTTCAATGATAGGCTCCGCACAGGGAACAGTACTTGTGGGATACCCGATAGAGATAACAATGGGTGGAGCTACAATATTCGTCACCGACGTAGTAAAGTACATAAAGGAATAATATGACCGCTTTTAGTGATATCCAGGGAAGACAGCCTTTTAAAAAACGTATCACGCGAGAGATACAGAAAGGCAGGATCAGTCATGGGTACATACTTGAAGGTCCGAAAGGTTCAGGAAAGAAACTCATCGCAGATGCTTTTGCTGAACTTCTTTTTTGTGAAGCTCCAGACAGCCTTACATCCTGTGGTAAATGCTCAGGTTGCATGGGGTATAAGGAGAAATACGTACTTGAAACGCAAAAAGCCATTACAGTAGAAGATATCCGCAGTATCATAACCGATACCGAATTATTGCCTATGCAGGCAAACAGGAAGGTATATATAATACATGAAGCTGATTCCATGACTTTAGAAGCGCAGAATGCTTTTTTAAAGACACTTGAGGATCCGCCTTCATATTGTCTGTTCATCCTTACCGTTACCAATTCAGAGGAGATGATAGAGACTATAAGGTCCCGGTGCATCACTATATATACCGGGGTAAACACATCGGACGAGGTACTGGAGTATTTAAAAAACACTGAAGATCATCATGATGAAGAGGAATTGAAGATAGCCTCTGATTTTTGCGGGGGTTCAATAGGCAGGGCAAAGAATCTTCTGTATGATGAGAATTTCCGGAAAAACAGGGAATATGTGCAGCGGTATCTTGAGACCTTCACATTCAAAGGTCTCGATAAAGATGACATGAAGGATAATATTCCCGAATTGCTGGAAATACTTCAAAGTTTCTTCAGGGATATGCTTGTATACAAGATGACAGGTATCGGCGTGAACTTGATAAATACTGACAAAAAGGATATGATTATGGGAATGGCTGATCAGCACAGTAAGGACAGCCTGTATAAAGTGACAGAGATAATAACGAAAACTGCTGAATATATAAAAGACAATGTATCGGTCGTCATAGCAGTCGGAACGATGAATATAGAAATTGCGGAGGAAATGAGCAGATGACTACGGTCGTAGGTATAAGATTCAGACAATCAAGTAAAATATATAGTTTTGCGCCGGGAGCGACAGAGCTCCATATAAATGATCTTGTGGTGG
>JBAYNV010000155.1:0-5280 GCA_041678685.1 Clostridia bacterium | reverse complement strand
CTGTTTTCATTTTGAAAAATCAGAAGTAGAGAATGTAAAAAAGGCATATGGAGTACTGAAAGACGGTGCAAAGATAGTATCTCCTCTGGGACCGTGTTCCTACAGCCCGTGTATGTTTGCGCTTATCGATAAATTCGGCATCAACTGGTGTCTGTTTGCGTGAGGAGACCAACTATGAAAAGTCAACATAAAAATATTGGATATTGATGATTCATAGAAAGTATAGGAGTAGGAACAAAAAAGAGTACAGGAAAGAAAGCCCAATGAACCTTGAAATGAGAATAGTGATTAGTCTAAGTCAAAAGCCACATTGTCTTTAAGCATCTTGAAGATGACTCTTACCAGCTTGTGTGCCACATGCCCTAATGCTGAGTAATGGTTATGGCCCTGGGACCTCTTAAGCTCATAGTATGCATTGAACGTATTGTTGTTCAGGCATATGTTCCAAGCAGCTAAGACCAAGGCATAGCGTAACAGATGAGAGCCTCTTTTAGACATCCTTGTGCTTTTGGCTTTGAACTTGCCTGACTGGTTTACGGAAGGATCCAGTCCGGCAAAGGCAAGAAGCTTGCATGGCTCTGAGAATCGTCTGATATCGCCTATCTCTCCCAGTATCGTGCCGCAGAGGATATGGCTCATGCCTGGTATGGACAGGAGGATGGGATGCAAATCCGATACTTGTGATATAATTAGGCTATCTAGCGAAGCGGTCTGCTTTTCCAGCAATTCTATCTGCTCTATAGTCGAAACTATTTGGTGAGAGATGGAAGTGTCGCTAGTGCCGACAGATGATTTAGCAAGACTTTTCAAAGCGATAGCTTCTTCTTTTCCGAAATGCCCGTGAGAGCTTTCGAAGAGAAGGTTACCTAGACGGGTAAGGTGTAAGGCAGCTATTTCATCTTTGGCTGGGTATTTCTTTAGAAGCTCATAGCATGCTTTGCCATGGATCCCCGACTTGAAGAATGTCTGCAGCTCGGGGAATGCGGTATCCACGTAAGATACCAGCTGGATCTTCAGCCTTGTAATGGACTTTTTCTGCTTGCTTCTGAATCTGCACAGGTTCTTAAGCCTCTGATAAGCGAGATCCTGCATGTCGAAGGTTTTGTGGCTGTTGACTATCAGGGACTTGATGATGAGCAGGGAATCTATCGCGTCTGTCTTGGTCTTCCTGATACCGGTTTTGCGCAGCGTGGCAGTCTGTATAGGGTTGATGACTGCTGTGTCGTAACCGTTGTCATGAAGAAAGCATAGAAGGTTGCTGCCGTAGTGGGCAGTCGACTCCATGCCGATAAGGACGGATTCCCTGCTGAATTGCTTCAGCCTGGATAAAAGCAGTGAATAGCCTGTTCGGTTGTTGTCGAACCCGAATGGCTGTTCCAGTACTTCGCCATCAGAATTCGCGATGGCGCAAAAGTGTTTGTCTTTGGCAATATCAATGCCGGCATAAATCATGAGATCACATCCTTTCGTAAAATATGACAACTGTTTTGGCCCACATGGTCTTATCCCCGTAAACTTGCTTGATATGAAAGTTCGAAGACTTATCCAACTATAAACATTTAAGATAAGACTGTGGCAATACACTCCTCAAAATAGTCAGTGCTATAGGTAAAAATAAAAAGTCCACAGTGTCAAAACAATTATACCGTCTGAGTCTTAATAAAGATAATGACGTTAAAGATTCAAGGTTCAGTCTCCACGCTCCCTATCCTTGAATTTATACAGATAAAAAGTGAGCGTAAAATACAAGAAGGAGGGTATGAACAGTCACTGACTGTATCATACAAGGGTATAAATGGTTAATAAAACAATTAAAAGTATAAACAAAATGGGTAAGGCAGGAACGATCATCTCACTCATACTGAGGATCTTCCTCATAATAGGAGCCGTAGGCTGCGTTATAGGGATGATAGCGTTATTTGTTATACCCAAAGATCTTGTGACCGTAAATGTAAACGGAACAGCACAGATAGAAATAAATCTAGAGTCGTTCGGGGTCGATTTTTCACATAACCAGGAATGGTTCGAGGAAAGGTTGAACAGCGGTTCATTCAGAATAAACGGATCTGACATGACTGTTATCGACACAGAATATGAAGGCAGCCTGATCACGGTCAATACCGCAGGCAAACTTATGAGATTCGATACGCACATATTCGCATATGCGGTATTGATCGGGCTTCTGTATATAGCACTGTCGTTTGTCACGCTTTTATTTGCAGGCAAGCTGTGTGAAGCATTCAGAGACTGCGCTTCGCCGTTTGAGGACAATGTCATCAGAAGGCTTAAAGCATTCGCATATTCATTGCTGGGTTGGGCAGTGATACCGGGAGTGGCAGGAGCGATAGTATCGTCACTTATGATCAGCAACTATAACTTCAACCTCTCATTCAATATGGGAACTGTATTTGTAGTGCTCATATTACTTGCACTTGCATATATATTCCAATATGGTGCCATGTTACAAAAGGAATCCAATGAAACGCTCTAAAACTGAAACGGAGGCTCAAAATGCCAATAATATTACGTCTTGACCGTACAATGGCGGACCGGAAAATGTCACTTAATGAATTATCTGAACGTGTGGGGGTTGCCAATGTTAATCTTTCCAAGTTAAAGACCGGCAAAGTAAGCGCAATACGGTTCTCCACTCTTGAAGCCATCTGCGAGACCCTGAACTGCCAGCCGGGTGATATTCTCGAGTATAAACGAAATGAAGATATAAAATAGATAGATGAGATTAAGCACCCCGGATGTTGCATATGCAACAGACCGGGTGCTTTTTTCATGTTAAACTTTACTTATCAGATATACGGAGGCGCATAATGGTTGAGAAAATATATAGGTTATCGAGAGGCAATGAAAAGGCAGTAGAAAAGGTACTATTTGATGAGAATATCAATTATATCCATATGGTATTCAACAATGGAGAAGGAGCTCCTGAGCATTATTCAAATGCGAACGTATATATGACAGTTGTCAGAGGGTCATTATCGATCGGGCTTGATGATCAGGAAGTACATGAGTATGAAGCCGGCACTCTGCTGAAGATCCCGTTTAAGACAAAGATGAACATAAGAAACACTCATGATGACACTCTTGAGCTCATAATAGTCAAAGCGCCTGCACCTGTAAATTAAATATATCTGCATACTGTATCCAAACCGCATTTTAGTGATATCATATATATCAGTTATATCTTAAACGGACGGTATTGTATATGAAAGCTATCATAATAGGAGCCGGACTTGCAGGGCTTACAATGGGATGCGAACTGGTCAAAAAAGGTCACACAGTGACTGTTTATGAGCAGAACTCTTTCATAGGCGGAGTAATGCATCATGCACAGAAAAACGGATATGAATGGGAACAGGGACCTCTCATGCTCACCTCATTTGACGGAGGCGGAGCATGCCGCCGTATCTTAAGCAGTCTCGGCGTTACTTACGACGTCATGTTCTGTGACAGAGGTTCGGTATTCCCTGATTTCGCTCTTTGGAAACCGGTAAAGTATGCCGGTCCGCTTTGGAGAAAAGAAGAACTCCTGAAGCAGTTTCCTGATGAGAAGAAAGGCCTTGACGCCTACTATTCTTTTTATGACCATATGCTCACACTGTACGATATACAGGACAAACTGGAAGAAAAGAAAAGCCTTTGGTATTCGCTGAGGCTTTTTATCGCGTTCTTATGGATAAAAAAATATGCTTCTATGTCCGCGGAAGAACTGATGGACACATTCTTTAAAAATGATCATCTTAAAACAGTTTTCATAGCCATACTGGCTGATCTTTGCATGAAACCGTGCGAGTTAACTGCTCTTGCTGTCCCTTCGTTAAATATAGAGACAGCGTTTGACAAGAGGATATATACAAAACGCGGAAAACTCATAGATCCGCATTTCACATATATAGCAGGCGGTACAGAGCGTATAACGGAACAGCTCGGTGCAGTTATCGAGGAAAACAAAGGTAAGATAGTGACCGGTGCGACCGTCGAAAAAGTCATCGTTGAAAATGGCAGGGCTGTAGGTGTAAGACTGTCTGACGGGAAAACAGATACTGCCGATGTGGTGATCGCAAGCGGCGGAGCAAAAGAGCTGTTCTTCAAGCTTGTAGGCAGGCAGTATCTTTCGGATGAATATATAAAGACAGTAAGCGAGATCCTGCCCATGGAAGCAGTCTTTATGGTGCACCTGGGTCTTGATTTCGACCCGATGCAGTATCAGAAATCGGAGTTATGCTACTATTATCTTACGTATGACATAGACGGTGCGGTAGATGATATGAGAAAAGGCATATATCATGAAGGCAGGCAGGGCTTTTTGATATATGTCGATTCCGCACACGGGGATAACATGGCACCTAAGGGTAAATACGCAGTAACGATATATACGGTCGCTCCTGACACTTTACTAAGCGCTAACTGGGAAGACAAAAAAGAACGGTATGCTGATATGCTTTTAGAACTTGCTGAGAAATATATACCTGGCTTAAGAAGCCATATAACAGAGAAAGTTATAATGGCAGCCCCTGATTACCGCAAGCTCATGCATGTAGACCATGTTTCTTTCGGTGGTCTTGTCCCTCTTATCGGACACATAAGGCCAGGTCACATAACGCCGGTAAAGAACCTGTTTTTCATAGGAGCACAGAGTGAATCAGGCGGAGGCGTCAACACGCAGATACGCGCGATGCATAAATTATTCAAGGATGTTATTTCTAACGCAAACACAGCTAAACATTGATATACAGGAGGGGAAATGGAACACAATGAATTAGTCATAAAGAAAAGCAATCCGCTGGGCACAAAAGTATGGTTATCATTCATCATATTCGGATTGGTAGGACAACTTACATGGGCGGTGGAGAATTCATATTTTTCCACATATATCCAGCAGACTATCACTGCTGAAAGCTGGGCCACATCAGCTACAGTCATATTCTCTGCAATATTTGCCGCAGGGGCGACTATATTAGGCGGAGCGATCATGGACCGTATAGGCAAACGCAGGCTGTTCGTCTGCCTGGGATATTTTGTCTGGGGCCTTATAACCATGGCATTTGCACTGTTCGGGAATCAGGCATATACAGAAGATGCTAGATCGATCACGCTCATAGTCATTGCCTTTGTTGCCATGGACTCCATAATGTCATTCATAGGCAGTATATCAAATGATGCGGCATTCAGCGCATGGGTGACGGATGTCACGGATATAACCAACAGGGCATTTGTAGATACCATAGGCGCTATATTCCCTCTCATAGCCATGATCGTCATCCT
>JBAYNV010000154.1:0-5288 GCA_041678685.1 Clostridia bacterium | reverse complement strand
GTTCCTGTATCTTTTTTCCTGGATATTGCCCAGGACCTCATTCATATTCGATATGACTCTTCGGTATATCCCTTTATTCAGGAGGAGGGCAACCGAGCTGTCTTCCGTATATTCGGTCAACAGAGCAAAAAGCGGGACTAAAGCGGTGGATAAGATAAAAGTCGCAGGAACGCAGCTTAAAGCCCTTACGGCATGGACGCTTGAAGAAGGAATGGATACCGCGCTCAGCCTTAAAACAAAGAATTACGGCGCTAAGGACAGGGTCCTGTACGTCAGATACCGTTTGACTGTAAAAGACATAGTCATGCTGGTGCTTCTCCTTTTTTGCATACTGTATATCTATATTGCGAATTATACACAGGATATAGGGTTTTCATTTTATCCTGTCACGGACAGCATGAAGCTTCATGGCGATATGCTTGCTATATATATCGTTGCAGTATCAGTATCCGCTTGTCCGCTGATACTGGAATCCATTGTTTTGATAAAGAGAGGGATAAAAAGAATATGGCAGAAAAAACACTGATATCCATAAGGGATCTGAATTTTTCATATATAAATATGGTGCAGGGCGAATGTGTAAAAAAGCAGGCTTTGAAAAATATAAACATAGATATTTATGAAGGAGAGATCCTTCTCATAATGGGTCCTTCCGGTTCCGGAAAGACGACCCTTTTAAGAAACATGAAGGATGAAGCGATCCCATACGGTGAAAAGACGGGAGAGATCAGAAGCGAAGAGGACAGTAAAAAGACAGCTATAGTATTTTCAGATCCGGAGACACAGCTTGTGACAAGTTCTGTTCTTAACGATCTGGCTCTTTCGATGGAGAACCTGGGATATGATAATTACACACAGAAAAAGAGGATGAGCGAGACTGTAAGCTTTTTTGGGATAGAGGATCTTCTTTACAGAGCACCTGATACCCTTTCAGGCGGGCAGAAGCAGATGATAACGTTATGCGAACAGCTTATGGTCCGTCCTAATATACTGCTGCTTGATGAACCCATAAGCCAGCTCGATCCCATATCAGCGGTAAATTTCATAGATACATTGAGAAGGCTCAACGAAGAGCTTGGGATCACTATCGTAATGACCGAGCACAGACCGGATGAAGTCATATCCATGGCGCACAGAATGGTATATATGGAAAAAGGTGAAATACTATACAGCGGTACCAAAGAAGCGGTATTGAAACAGTTATGGGCAGGCGATGACATAAAACAGCGGGACTTCATCCCCGTCGTTTCGAAATGTTCGCTTTTACTTGATAAAGAAGCAAAACCATGCGTCACGCCAAAGGAACTCAAACTCATGGTAAGCGGTATGGATATAAAGGCGGATGCGCACTTTATAAAACCGGTTTTGAATTTAAAAAGCGATGTGATCATAAAATTAAGGGAAATATTCTTTTCATATGACAGGGAGCATTTTGCTCTTCGTAACCTGAGCATGGATGTGAACAAAGGCGAATTTCTGTGCGTGATGGGGAGCAACGGGAGTGGTAAATCGACTCTGTTGAAAGTCACTTGCGGTATATTGAAAGCATATATGGGGTCGGTGAAAAGCAAGTTTGAAAAGATACAGTTCATGCCTCAGGATCTGAATTCCTTCTTTACTGAAGATACCATTATAGAGGAAACAGTCTTTAAGGGAATGGATGAGGATCTTTACAGGAAACTTGTAAAGGAACTGTGCCTTTCGGATATACTGTATAAACATCCGTATGATCTTTCGGGAGGAGAGCAGCAGAAAGCGGTCTTAGCATGCATCCTGTTGCGTAAACCGGATATGATCATAATGGATGAACCTACAAAGAGCATGGATCCTTCATTGAAACACATGGTCGCAAAACTGCTCAAAGAATCAGGCGCGACGGTGATGTGCGCTACCCATGATCTGGAATTTGCGGCATGTTATGCCACCCGATGCGTGATGCTTTTCAACGGAGAGATAGCTTATTCCCTTGAAGGAAGAGAGTTCTTCAAGGAGAACAGATATTACACGACTTCGGTAAGCAGGGCTTTCAGACAGACGGACAGTGATATAGTACTTTATGAGGATGTTTTACGGGTATTTGCAGGGAGGTAAAATGAAGAAAAGGATCGTGCTTATAACAGGCGGACTGCTGGTGATACTTCTGGCGCTTTTCATATCTTTTGACAATGTAGCCTTAGCTTCCTTATGCGCCGTTATGGGAACGCTTCTTATAGGATTCGATATTTTTGAAAAAAAGGAAGTAACAGCGGAAAAGCTGGTGCTCATTTCTGTTCTTTCTGCGATATCGACAGCCGGCAGAGTGCTTTTCTCGTCGATACCGAGCGTGAATCCCTCATCGTTCATTATAATAATGACAGGCGTGGTGTTCGGCCCTTCTTCCGGTTTTATGACGGGAGCTATCACGGCGCTTGCTTCGAATATGATATTGGGACATGGTCCATGGACGCCGTGGCAGATGATTTTGTGGGGAGCGATGGGATTTCTGTCCGGAATACTTGCCAGACCGCTTAAAAAACATAATTGGCTGCGGATCGCATACGGCTTTATGTGGGGTCTCATCTTCGGGTGGGGCATGAATTTCTTTTATGTCCTTCAGGGCTATCTGACCGAGACGGGTATAAAAGCATTTCTGATAGCATGCGGCACATCCTTTATACTTGACTTTCTGCACGGTGCCGGAAATGCTGTATTCCTGTTTGTTTTCGGAAAAGGCTTCCTGAAGATCTTCGAACGGGCCGCTCTAAAATACGGATTGAAATAACATATATCCATTAAAACGTACTCATCCCGGTATTACATAAAATTTCACTTTACAAACATATGTTCGTATTATAGAATATATATTACGGTAGAGGGAGTTTTATGGATACAATAATTTTGCATGCTGATCTAAACAGTTTTTATGCTTCAGTCGAATGCCTGTATGATCCTGTGATACGGGATCTTCCTGTTGCGGTATGCGGAAGTGTGGTAAACAGGCACGGCATAGTGCTGGCAAAAAACGCTTATGCAAAAAAAGTGGGGATCCAGACAGGCGAAGCCGTGTGGCAGGCGAGGAAGAAAGTGGCAAATCTTGTTGTCGTGGAGCCTCATTATGACAGATACTTAAGATTCGGGAATATGGCAAGGGAAATATATAACTCCTATTCGCAGCAGGTGGAGCCATTTGGAATGGATGAGGCATGGATAGATATTTCCGCACCCGGAAGGACGATAGAGGACGGTGCAAGGATAGCGGATGAGATACGAAGAAGGATCAAATTCGAACTTGGCATCACCGTATCGATAGGCGTGAGCTTCAACAAGGTATTCGCAAAGTTAGGATCTGACATGAAAAAGCCGGACGCGATAACAGTCATAAGCAATGATAATTACAAAAAACTTGTATGGCCGTTAGCTGTGAGCGAGCTTCTGTATGTGGGCTGGTCGACGACGAAAAAGTTCTATAACTGGGATATAAACACGATAGGGGATCTTGCAAACGCAGACAGCAGATTCCTGCAGGACAGGCTCGGAAAGGTCGGGCCTATATTGCAGCAGTATGCAAGAGGATATGACTATTCGCCTGTAGAGGATCTTGGCCATGAGTCTGTCATAAAATCCATTGGAAACAGCACTACGCCTCCGAAAGATATATGCTCATATGATGAAATAAAGCTGACCGCATACGTGCTTTCTGAAAGCGTTGCAAGAAGGCTGAGAGAGCATGGGCTTAAGGGGAAGACCGTTCAGGTACACATACGTGACAGTGAGCTGTCATGTTATGAGAGACAGGCGCAGCTTAAGGACTATACCAATATATCCTCCGAAATAGCGGATAAAGCAATGAGCCTTGTAAAAGCGAACTACTTTTTCCAGACTCCGATGAGGAGCTTCGGTATACGCGTATGCGATCTTTCATCCGCTGAAGGGCCGTTGCAGATATCGGTTTTTAAAGAAGATAACAGAAGATTCAGATTAATGGATCTGGAGACTTCCATAGACAGCATAAGAAAAAGATACGGGCCCTATGCGGTGCAGAGGGCTGTATTACTAAAGAAAAGGGAATTTGGGGATCTTGGCGATACGACTGAGGCTCTTATGAGAAAAGTATCCTTCAATACGGGTGAAAACAGATGAAAAATGATGAAAGAGTAAAGGAATATGTCAATGTGACAGTAAAATTCAAAAAAGACGGAGCAATGGTCCCAGTCGATATCGAATGGGAAAACGGCACTGTATATACGGTAGACAAGGTGCTTGATGTGCGTCAGGCCGCAAGTCTTAAAGCAGGGGGTTGCGGGATCAGGTACTTATGTAAGATAATGGGAGCAGATACATATATATTTTTTGAAGAAGACAAATGGTTCGTGGAAAGGAAAGTATCATGTGCGGAAGATTCATGAATTCAGAAGGACGCGAGATATCCCCTTCTGATCTTGCGGAAGTACAGACGATCCAATCAACAATGGATAAGATCTGGGGAATAAACAGCAGTTACGGGGCCAAACTCATCATAAACGCCAGAAGCGAGACAGTAAAAGAGCTTCCGACATTCAGATACATGAAACCATGTATCATACCTGCCAGGGGATATTTTGAATGGGATAAAAATAAAACGAAGTACCTGTTCACAAGAAGAGACAATGCCATTATTCTGCTTGCGGGCGTGTATTATGATGACAGGTTTGTGATCATAACGAAGGATGCGGAACCTCAGTTAGCCGTCATACATCACAGGATGCCTGTTATGCTGACCAATGATCACGCTCTGGATTGGTTGAAAAATAAAAATCTGCATGACATAGAGAGCAATTGCATATACAATATAGCTTAAGGGGAAATAACATGGCTAAATCAGCTGAACAAAAAGCAAAAATGATGCTTATCTACAAAATGCTGTATGAAAAAACAGACGAAAACCATAACATGACCGTCAACGATATGATCGAGGAACTCAATGCTATGGGAATAAAAGCTGAAAGAAAAAGCATATATAACGACCTGAAAGTGCTCAAGGACATGGGGTACGATATAATCGGGACAAAATCCAGAACATACAGTTACTATATGGGATCCAGGGAATTTCAGATGCCTGAACTGAAACTCATAATAGATGCTGTTGTTTCCGCTAAATTCCTTACAGCAAAGAAGACCAAGGATCTTGTCGAGGGATTGTGCAAACTTACATCCAGGACAATGAAAAAAGAACTTGTGAGCAATACGGGAGCATATAACAGAAACAAAAGCACGAACGAAAATGTTTACTATAATATAAACAGCATAAATGAAGCTATCGCAAAGAATGC
>JBAYNV010000153.1:0-5312 GCA_041678685.1 Clostridia bacterium | reverse complement strand
GTATGGCAATGATATATGAAACCATCGCCATGCTGTACTCATCATCGCAAGTCGCTAAAGGAAAACAGGTCATCGATCTAGGAAATGTCTGCAGGGATCTTGGCACATTCCCAATAAACGTCATAGTAATGGCCGTAGCAATAGCTGTCGCATATTTTATTTTCTACAGGACCACTGCCGGTCTGAATATCCGCGCCGTCGGCAGCAGCGAGCCTATATCAAAGATAATGGGCATAGACGTTAATAAAGCCCTTATAATCGGAGGAATAATAGGCGGTATATTTATCGGTCTTGGCGCAGCTGTAAAGGAATCATATATAGGAAGAGTAATGCCTACATCCGGCCTTACCAGCATCGGAGAAATATATATGCCGTTAGCGGCGCTCTTACTTGCGCAGTCGCTGGATAAGATATTCCCAAGGATCATAGGCATATTCATAAGTTCATTATTCGTATCTTCCTTATCCAATATACTTACCATTTCCGGGGTGCCTTCAGGCACATGGCAGGAAGTAATGCTTGCAGTATGCATAATATCCTTCGGCGTACTGTCACAGAGAAAGAATATGGGGGTGGTGAAATGACAGCGGATAATCTTATTTTCAAAGCTGAAAAGATAGATAAATATTTCGGACCCACTCATGCAAACTCACATATCGATTTTGAGCTGAAGAAAGGCGAGATAAGGGGCCTGATAGGTGAAAACGGTTCAGGAAAGTCCACATTCATATCTGTCATTTCCGGTATCCAGCAAAAAGACAGCGGCTGTATGTACATTAATGGCAGGCCGTATGAACCAAAAAGCTCATTGGATGCGATTAAAAACAAAATAGGCACCGTCGTACAGGAATTGGGTCTTGTAGAAGGCCTGACAGCAGGGCTGAATATCTTTTTAGGAAGAACATCCATGTTCAGCAAAAACGGGATACTCAATATGAAAGCCCTGTATGCCGAAGCTAAAAAGGTAATGACCAAATGGGAATTGGATCCTTCAATTGAATTGAGCACTCTGGCGGGAACACTGTCTGTGGAAGACAGAAAAGTCATAGAACTTGCCAGAGCCCTGTCAAATGATCCTGACATACTGATCCTCGATGAGATCACCAATGCTCTTTCACTTAAAAACAGAACGAATCTTTTCCGGATCATAAACAAGATGAAATCCGAGGGTAAATCAGTCATCATCATTTCGCATGACCTTGAAGAGGTGATCGACGTTACCGATAACATAACCGTCATGAGAGACGGTTCCGTGTCAGGCAATGTCTGCGCCGGTGAAATACAGATAGATATGCTGAAGCGGATGATGGTAGGAAGAGAAATGCAGGGTTCATATTACCGTGATGATGATTCTGCCGCATATCAGGATGAAGTGGTATTCAAAGTCGAAAAACTGGAGAAAAAGCATCTGCTGCATGATATATGCTTCGAGCTGCATAAAGGCGAGATACTGGGGATATGCGGACTGGCGGATTCCGGAACACACGACCTTGGAAAAGCCTTATTCGGCCTCATAAAACCGGATTCAGGAAAATGCTTAAAAACCGATAAAAACACCCTGATCGATGATCCGATAACCGCAATGAAACATAAGATCGCTTATGTTCCGAAAGACCGTGACAGAGAGGCACTGATGACTTCCGCTACTATCCGCAGCAATATGTCTCTGCCTTCCGTCAGGAATATAGAAGCTTTCTTTGGCTTTTTAAGTCCGAGGAAGATGAAAGCTCTTGCGGAGAAGGCTGTAAAAAATTATGAAGTGAAAACTACAGGCATAGAACAGATAGTGAGCGGATTGAGCGGCGGGAACCGCCAGAAAGTAAATCTGGCAAGATGGATGGCCAAAGATGCTGATATATACATTCTGGACTGTCCGACAAGAGGCGTTGACATAGGAGTTAAGGCATATATATATGATTCCATGAAGACCCTTGCGTCACAGGGCAAATCCATAATAATGGTATCCGATGAATTACCTGAAGCTATCGGAATGGCAGACAGGATAATCGTTTTGAAATGCGGTAAGATCGAAAAGATATTTACAAGAGGATCAGCTTTCACCGAGGAATCCATAATAGAGGTGATGATATGAAAAACAAGAATTTACACAAAATATTAGCGGACATATTCCCCTTTGTCATACTTGCTTCACTGGTCCTGCTCTTTAGCATACTGACACAGGGCAAACTGCTTGCGCTGAGGAATATAAGATCGATATTCAATGAGATCATCCCATTGGCTATAGGCGGTCTTGGTATGATATTCGTAATATCCCAGGGAAGCACTGACATATCCATGGGTTCGGTGCTGGCATTTGCAGGCACGGTGACCGCGCTGACTTCAGCTTTTCTGCCGATATACCTGCTCTTCCCTGTCGCCATGATATTAGGCGCACTGATCGGACTGCTCAACGGCCTTTTAGTAAGCTATTTCAATATGCCCTCAATAATGGTCACATTAGCGGTAGGGATCGGTTTACGAGGATTCGTTTCATATGTGACCAGTCAGGATTCACCTTTAGCATCAAAGGAACTGCTTAAACTGGACCAGTTCAGCAATAAGCTGATCATATTCATCGCTGTCGTTTTAGTGATGGGATATCTTTTTGAATATACCAAAGCAGGTCATTTCAGTAAAGCAATAGGTGAGAATGAGGTCGCAGGCAGATATACAGGTATCCCTGTAAAAAATATGAAGGTCCTGGCTTTTGTACTGTCAGGCATGATAGCCGGATTATTAGGCCTTATGACCATCGCACGCGTTGGCGGCGTAACAAACAAGATAGGCAACATGTTTGAATTACAGGTCATGCTTGCAGTCTTTGTCGGAGGAGTACCGGTAGCAGGCGGAATGGCAAGCAAAGCATACAAAGTACTGCTGGGTTCTGCCACAATAGCGGTGCTCAACAGCGGTCTGGCTTTGTTAAGAGTCAGCGGCGATTACTCAAAAGGCCTGCAGGGCATCGTACTCATATTAGTGGTTTTCCTTACAATGTACCTTAAAAAGCGTTATGAAATATCATCAGACAAAAAAATCAAGGAGGTTTAGTTACTATGAAGAACGATAAAAAATACCGTTTATCATTTACGAAAAAGGCAAAAGAACTGGTATCACAGATGACTCTTGAAGAAAAGGTTTATCTCATGAGCGGACAGATCGATCTGGAAAAGGAACTGCCTACTATACTGGCTCCTACGGTTGAAAGCCACTATAACAATTTTCCCTATCCGGCAGGAGGAAATGACCGCCTGAATGTACCCAAGGTGCTTTTCTGTGACGGGCCCAGAGGCGTCGTCTGTAAACAAAGCACATGTTTTCCTGTTACCATGGCAAGAGGTGCAACGTTTGATACTGAGCTGGAGGAAGAAGTCGGCGAGGTAATAGGTAAAGAGATACGTGCCCATAAAGGCAATTTCTTCGGAGGCGTCTGCATAAACCTTCCATACAATCCCGGATGGGGCAGAAGCCAGGAAGTATACGGAGAAGATTCGTTCCACCTTGGACAGATGGGAAAAGCTCTTGTAAAAGGCGTCCAGAAACATAATGTTATTGCCTGTATAAAGCATTATGCTTTCAACAGCATGGAAAATGCAAGATTCAAGGTAAGCGTCGAAACAGACAAACGCACAGAACGTGAAGTGTTCCTTTCTCATTTCAAGGAATGCATAGATGCAGGCGCGGCTGCGGTAATGAGCTCATATAACCTGTATCAGGGTAAACACTGCGGACATAATAAATACCTTCTTACGGATGTTTTGAAAAAAGAATGGGATTTTGATGGATTTATTGTAAGCGATTTCGTCTGGGGTATACGGGACACAGTCGAAGCTGCCAATGCAGGTCTGGATATAGAGATGTGCAATACGGCTTTTTACGGTGAAAAATTGGTAAAAGCAGTCCGTGACGGTCTGGTGCCGGAGTCAGTGATAGATGATGCAGCGTTAAGAATAGTCAGGACCGTGCTTGCTTTCACATCGCAGAAGGATACGCAGGAGTATCCTATCCGCCTTGTGTCATGTAAAGAACATACGGATCTTGCTCTTAAAGTAGCGGAAAAATCTATGACGCTTATACAGAACAGGAACAGGACACTCCCCTTTTCTAAAGAAAAAACAAAGAAACTTGCTGTTATAGGCAGACTTGCCAATGAATCCAATACGGGAGATAAGGGATCAAGTAATGTATTCCCTCAATACCTTGTCACTCCGCTGCAGGGACTGAAGAGTCTGCTGATGGGATCAGAAGTCCTTTTCGATGATGGCAATGATCCAAAAAAGGCTGCTTTTCTGGCCAAAACCTGCGATGCAGTCGTAATAATAGCAGGATACAACCATAAAGATGAAGGCGAATATGTTGTTGATTCCAAAGATTCCGGTCTGGTAATAGGAGGCGACAGAAAGGAAAGCCTGGGACTGCATAAAAAAGACATTTCTCTCATCAAAGCTGTCGGTAAGGCGAATAAAAATACCGCCGTGGTACTGGTAGGTGGCAATATGATACTGATCAATGAGTGGAAAGATCATGTGCCCTCAATACTGATGTCATACTATTCCGGAATGGAAGGCGGGACAGCTATAGCAAAAACACTGTTCGGTGACGTAAATCCGGGAGGAAAGCTTCCGTTCGTTATACCGCTTAGTGAAAAAGATGTACCTGCTGTCGCTTGGGAATCCGATCATCAGGAATATGGATATTATCACGGCTATGCAAAACTCGATAAGGAAAACAAGGCCTGCTGCGTGCCATATGGGTTTGGATTATCATATACGGACTTCAGCATTTCAGGCTACAGGCTTGAAACTGATGCAGATTCACTGAAAGCATATTGCACAGTGAGAAATATAGGTTATACTGAAGGTGATGAAGTGATACAGCTGTATATAGGCTTTTCGAATTCCGGATGCGATCTTCCTGTAAAAAAACTGCTGGGATTCAAACGTGTGACATTAAAACCGGGACAAAGCAAAGAAGTCGGGATCATATGTGATTTTGACAGGTTGAAGCATTACGATCCGGAAAAAGGCACATGGCAGCTGGATAAAATGGAATATGAAGCATATTTAGGCACAAGCAGCGATATTAAAGACCTCAGTATGATGAAATTCAATGTAGTATAGTTTACTGGCATAAAGCATAATGTATAATACTTGTAAAGGAGTATAGTCTTCTCTATGAATAAGGTAATAACGGCAACAAACAACCTGGAAGTTAAGAATATAAATAAAAGAAGGGTCATAAATCTTCTGTACCAGCAAAGCGGCATGACTAAGCAGGACATAGCCAGATCACTTGACTTAAGCATACCTACTGTT
>JBAYNV010000152.1:0-5333 GCA_041678685.1 Clostridia bacterium | reverse complement strand
AGGACCATATATACTATGTATCATCTGATATATATAGCATGAAATTCTATCTGTATAAAATGGATATGGATGGGAAAAACCGCGAGAAAGTAAAACAGATATATGAAGAAGATGCATATACCGGAGTTACACCTTATGGCATTTTATATGACGGTTATTACTATTTTATAAGAATGGAGGGAAGTGGGATCGGAGAATCTCAAATAAAGGATCATAACCTGTATCGTCTAAAAATAGATGATGATTCAAAATGTGAGGTGGTATTTACAAATGATCTCATATCAGACATATGCGCTTTTACTGTTGCGAAAGATAATATATTCTTCTACATAAAAAATAGCGGTTCTTCCGGATATGATGCCAACACATACAAAGAAACTACATATGACCTTTATGCTTTTTCGATAGAAACAAATGAATGGACGCATCTTTCTGATCAATGGCCAGGGCTTTCATGCGGTTATTTTGATGAGGATCATGCATACTGTTATAAGTTCAACGACGGCTTTTATGAACTGGACCTCGACAGCAAACTGGCAGCCAAAGTTAAAAATACAGCTATTGAAGGCGGCTGGAAATCAAATGCATTTTACTCTGAGGATCTCATTTATATAATAAACTTTTACACGGAAGGGACTAGCTTAACATCTCCTTACAGGAACCAGACGTTATTTATCTTCGACCGGCAGTACAATCTTATAGACCAAATATTTATTGATTATATAACTGATGATTCACCTACCGGCAACATGGTCGCAGATATAGGTGATTACATAATTTTTGCTTCTGATTATAACTCGACTCCTGATTTCTATTTAATCAAATCTGACATCGGTACAGGTAATCTGGCATTTCATGAAATTGTGGATTGATTAAATACAATACAATTTTATCTATATAAGGACAATTATTTGGTATTTGCTTTGTAAATGCCATAAAAATCAACAAATCTGTGACAAAACATATTTGTTGACAATGTATTTATCATATGGTAATATTATGAAAAATTAGGAGAAGGTTATGAATAAGTTGTTTTTTACAGTTGAATACTATTACTTGTACTTTATTCAGAAAGAAAAAGTGGTATTTGCTGTAGAAAATGAAATCTAAAAATAACTATTAAAGTTGAAAGAGGTTTCGCAGTGAATACACAGTGAAACCTTTTTTTGTACCTAAAAAAGGAGGACCATATCATGATAGCAGTATTAAAACCGCACGCGCCGCAAGCACAGATAGACAGCCTCATCACCTGGTTCAAAGATCAGGGTCTGAATGTGCATGTTTCTGTCGGGGAATACCAGACGATATTAGGCTTGATAGGCGATACGAGTAAGATCGATATGGAATTGTTGGAAGTATTGGATATCGTTGAATCCGTCAAAAGGATCACTGAACCCTTTAAGAATGCAAACCGTAAATTCCACCCTGAAGATAAAATAATCGAAGTCGGCAATGTAAAAATAGGGGGAGGGAATTTCGTTATGATAGCAGGCCCCTGTTCCGTTGAGTCAGAAGCTCAGATCCTCGAAGTAGCTCAAAAAGTAAAAGATGCAGGAGCCCAGATGCTAAGAGGCGGAGCTTTCAAACCCAGGACTTCACCATATGATTTCCAGGGCATGCGTGCCGAAGGATTGGAATTGCTGTATGAAGCCAAGAAAAAAACCGGTATGCCAATCGTTTCTGAGATAATGGATATAAATCACCTTCCTTTGTTCGAGAACGTCGATGTAATACAGGTAGGAGCAAGAAATATGCAGAATTTTGAACTTTTGAAGGAATTAGGTATGATCAGAAAGCCTATTTTAATAAAAAGAGGCATGGCGAATACACTAAAAGAGCTTTTGATGAGCGCAGAGTATATAATGGCAGGTGGGAATGAAAATGTAATATTATGCGAAAGAGGTATCAGAACATTTGAAACCTACACAAGAAATACGCTTGATCTTTCCGCAGTCCCCATGTTAAAAGAACTGTCTCATCTGCCTGTGATAGTCGATCCAAGCCATGCTACCGGTCTTTCAAGACTTGTGAAGCCCATGGCGCTGGCTGCCACCGCAGCGGGAGCTGACGGATTGATGATAGAGGTACACAATGATCCGATGCATGCCCTCTGTGACGGGATACAGTCACTGACACCCGAACAGTTTACCGAAGTTGCCATAAAAGTGAGAAAAATATTAGAGGTGATCAGGGAATGATCATAGGGATCGTAGGGATAGGCCTTATAGGCGGATCCCTTGCAAAGGCTTATAAAAGTGAAGGCGGCAATACCGTATACGGATATGATACGGATAAGTCCGTACTGGATATCGCCAGGGCTGCTGATGCTATCGACGAAGAGCTGAATGAAAGCAATATCGGTAAATGTGATTTCATACTCATTGCCATCTACCCTAAGGCAGCTGTCAGATATCTTAAAAATATGGCTCCATATATTTCAAAAAGCACCTTGGTAATGGACTGCTGCGGTACGAAGCGCATGGTATGCAAAGCATGTTTTGAGATCGCAAAAGAGTATGGCTTCACATTCGCGGGAGGTCATCCTATGGCCGGCAGGCAGAGTTCGGGATTCAAATACAGCAGCCCTGTACTGTTCAAAGATGCATACATGATAGTTGTTCCGGATTCTACGGATAATATCAGAGCTCTTGAAAAAATCAAACAATACCTCAAACCTATGAACTTTAAACATATCACTATAACTTCCGCGGAAAAACATGATGAAATGATAGCTTTCACATCTCAGATGGCTCATATAGTATCCAATGCGTATATAAAAAGCCCTACTGCAAAAGCTCATAAGGGGTTTTCAGCCGGAAGCTATAAAGATCTCACCAGAGTCGCGTATCTGAACGAAGACATGTGGACCGAATTGTTTATGGAAAACAGCGATAACCTTATAAAAGAAATGAACACCCTTATCTGTGAACTTGAAAAGTACCGTGATGCTCTTACACAGCACGATGACTGCACTCTCAAGGCACTGCTTGCTGAAGGGAAGAAATGCAAAGAAGAGGTGGATGGCTTATGAAATCAGTAACAGTAGATAGTTTAAAAAAATATAAGATCCTTATAGGGTACGGTATTTTGAATGAAGCGGGCAGATACATACAGGAAGCAGCAGGCGGTACCACCGCAATGATAGTGACTGACGACATCGTTGACCCGCTTTACGGTGAAAAACTGTCATGCAGCCTTTTGAATTCCGGATATGATGTTTTTAAATTTGTGATCAAAAACGGCGAAAGGTCCAAGAACGCAGACAATTATGTATCTTTATTGAATTGTCTTGCGGAAAACAGTCTTACAAGGAACGATCTGGTCATTGCACTTGGCGGAGGCGTGGTAGGAGACCTTGCAGGCTTTGCCGCTGCTACTTATTTAAGGGGCATACGTTTTGTCCAGGTACCGACAACGCTTCTCTCTGCTGTAGATTCCTCGATAGGAGGAAAGACCGGGATAGATCTTGATAAAGGCAAGAATCTCGCCGGAGCGTTTTATCAGCCTGATCTGGTGCTTTGTGATTATTCGACATTATCGACACTGAAAGATAATACATTCATTGACGGATGTGCGGAAGTGATCAAGTATGGCGTGATCGCTGATAAAGAGCTTTTTGACAAATTGAAAGATCCTATCATGCCGCAGCTTGAGAAAATAATAGAGACCTGCGTAAATATAAAGAAGGATATAGTGAATAAGGATGAGTTCGATACCGGAATAAGGCAGATCCTGAATTTCGGTCATACTATCGGGCATGCTGTCGAAGTATGCAGTAAATATGATATTCCCCACGGAAGCGCTGTCGCTATGGGAATGTCAGCTATAACGAAGGCTGCGTATAAAATGAATATATGCGATAAAAGCACATGTGAGTCGGTCGATACGCTGCTTGATCTGTACGGATTCGACACAGACATACCGTTTGGGACCGATGAGCTGTATTCCGCCATTACAAGGGATAAGAAGCGTATGGGCAGTGTTATAAATATCATTATGCCTGATAGAATAGGCAGCTGCATTATAAAGCAATTTTCCATGAATGAGCTGAAAGAGATGATATCATCAGTTATAGAAAAATGAGAGGGAGAAAATGGATATCACAGTAAATAATTTCATACCCTCAGGAAGCATCAGGGCGATAGCATCCAAATCGTATGCACATAGGGCATTCATTTGTGCTGCTTTGTCAGACTCGCCTAACTTCATAAATATAACATCATCATCCAGTGACATCGACGCAACGATCGGCTGTTTAAGATCATTAAGCGCAAAAATAAGCAGTAACAAGAACGGTTATGAGGTCTGTCCGATAAACAGAAACATGCCGGGCAGGAACACGGTCCTCGACTGTAATGAAAGCGGCTCGTCTTTCCGTTTTCTGCTTCCTGTCTCCTGCGCACTCGGTGCTGACGCTTCTTTTGTATTAAACGGAAGACTTCCTGACAGACCTTTATCACCTCTGTATGAGCAGCTTATATCACACGGATGCACATTATCAGAGAAAGGATCCAACCCTTTCATGACTAAGGGTACTTTACACAGCGGTGACTATATCTTATCAAAAAGCGTTTCATCTCAATTTGCAAGCGGCCTTTTATTAGCCCTTCCTATACTTTCCGGTGACAGTACGATCAGACTTTTAGGTCCGATAGAATCTGTCAACTATATCGATATGACGGTTGATGTGCTTAGAAAATATGATATAACGGTGGAATACAGTAACAATACTTTTTTTATCAAAGGCGGGCAACAGTACCATTCGCCTAAAAGTATAGATATCGAGGGTGATTGGTCAAATGCGGCATTCTGGCTATGCGCAGGCGCACTGTCCAAAAAAGGCGTAACCTGCACAAATCTTGATATGGATTCGTTGCAGGGAGACAAAAAGATCATAGAACTGTTGTCGAGGTTCGGTGCTAAAGTGGTAAAAGGCGATACTTATGTCACGGTATCAAGAGATACTTTAAAAGGTATTGAACTCGATGCTTCGAATATACCTGATCTTGTTCCTGTATTGGCACTGATGGCCAGCGTCAGCTATGGTGTAACAGAAATAAAGAATGCTGGAAGGCTCAGGGCAAAAGAAAGCGACAGACTGAAGTCCATATCGGAAACGCTTAAGGTCTTAGGAGCTGATATAAAGGAAACAGATGATGGTCTTGTAATAAAAGGCCAAGAGTATCTGCACGGAGGTCATGTGGATTCATTCAATGATCATCGGATAGCAATGATGGCTGCAATAGCCTCGGCCGTATGCCACGGTCCTGTCGTCATATCAGACGCTGAGGCCGTAAATAAATCATATCCGGGCTTTTTTGAGGCTCTGGCTT
>JBAYNV010000151.1:0-5371 GCA_041678685.1 Clostridia bacterium | reverse complement strand
TATCCCTCCGACTGCAGCCGTTGCCGCATAGTTGACATGAGACAGATTACCCATGATAGGCATGATGATATTTGCATATGTATTTGCTTCCGTGGCGGCGAGCCTCAGATTCTCATTTTTTTCAGCGAATGATTTTTTGACCGCATCTTCATGGCAGAATACCTTGACTACCTTCTGCCCTTCGATCATTTCTTCTATGTATCCGTTCACCTGGCCTATTGCAGCCTGCTGTTTCTTGAAGAATTTTGCGCTGTTGCCTCCGACTTTCTTTATGAGGAAAAGCATGACCAACAGCATAAGCACTACCAGTACTGTAAGTATGGGGCTTAATATTATCATCAATACGAATATGCCTGCAACAGTGACTGATGATGATATGAACTGTACGAAACCGTTGCTTATAGCCTGTCTGAAAGTTTCAACATCGTTTGTGAATCTGCTCATTATCTCTCCGTGAGTATGCGTGTCAAAATACTTGATGGGAAGATCCTGCACTTTATTGAAAAGGTCCCTTCTTAAGGTGTTGAGCACCTTGTTTGCAACCCTCATCATGATATAGTTGTAAATATATGCCGCTATTACTCCGACAAGATATATACCTGCCATCAGCATTATGAGCCTGATGATGGGAAGCATGTCCGCATTTGACGGATCTGTTCCCACAAGGCCTCCGATATCATTTATGAGAGGCTTTAAAAGGTAAGATGCGGCAACGCTTGTTGCTGAACTCAATATTACCATTATTATTACAAATATGAGTTGTGCTTTGTATTTTAAAAGGTACTGTACTATTCTTTTAAAGGTTTTTTTTGTGTTCTTGGGTTTCTGGAATTTATTAATCATAGGTATTTCCGCCATTTCAAGCCACCCCCTTCTGTTGAGAGTTATATACTTCCGAATATATCTGGTTTGTTGCAAGAAGCTCTTCGTGAGTGCCTATCGCATTTATGCGCCCGTCGTCCATTACTATTATCCTGTCGCAATCCCAGACCGAAGTGATCCTCTGAGCAATTATTATCTTTGTTGTATCGGACAGATTTTTCTTAAGCTCCTGTCTTATCATAGCATCCGTAGCCGTATCGACAGCTGATGTGCTGTCATCAAGTATCAGTATCTTTGGTTTCTTTAAAAGGGCTCTGGCTATGCAAAGCCTTTGCTTCTGGCCTCCCGACACATTGACGCCTCCCTGCCCGAGATCCGTCTCATATCCTTTGGGGAAAGAGCATATGAAGTCATGCGCGCAGGCTTTTCTGCATGCTTCCTCCACTTCCTCCTGTGTGGCATTGGGATCTCCCCATTTAAGATTATCAAGTATGGTGCCGGAAAAAAGCGTGTTCTTCTGGAGCACGACGCTCACGGCATCGCGAAGATCCTTTATCTTGTATTCTTTTACATTTGATCCGCCGACCAGGACTTCTCCCTTTTCCACATCATACAGACGCGGTATCAGCTGTACCAGAGTGGTCTTTGCTGAACCTGTGCCTCCTATTATCCCTATTGTTTCTCCCGATTTTATATCCAGGCTTATATCATCCAGTATATAGTTTTTATTTTCTTTCGAATATTTAAAGTAAACGTTTCTAAATTCTATTGAACCGTTCCGGACCTTTTTATCGCCAGCAGCTTCTTCATCTGTCAGATCTATCTTGTCATCAAGCACTTCCGCAACACGGTGCATAGACGCTTTTGACATTATAGTCATCACGAAAACCATTGAAAGCATAAGAAGCGACATCAGTATCTGTGCTATATATACGATGAAAGACATGAGTTCGCCTGTAAGCATCGTTCCTGCAATTATCTGTTTCCCGCCAAGCCACAGTATGGCTATAGTGCATGCGTTCATTACAAGCATCATCAAAGGCATGGCTGTGACAAGAAGTTTTTCCGCATCTATGGAAGCACGCATGTTTTCGTTATTTGCTTTTTCGAATTTCTTCTTTTCGTGATCCGATCTGACAAAAGCCTTTACTTCACGTACAGCTATCAGGTCTTCCTGTATGGATGAATTGATAAGGTCATATTTTGCCAGCATAGCTTGGAATCTCGGAAACGATTTCATTGATATTATCAATATGGCCGTCACAAGTACCGGGATCGCGACAAGGAACACAGTGACAAGTGAAGGATTTATTTTTATCGCCATTAAAAGCGCGCTAACGAACATGAAAGGTGACCTGAAAGCCATCCTTATTATCATATTGAATGAATTCTGTATGTTCGTGACATCCTGAGTGCAGCGGTTTGTAAGGCTTGCCGTGTTGTATTTGTCCATGTTCCTGAATGAGTAGGCCTGGATCTTTTCAAACAGCCCTCTTCTCAGCTCAGAACCAAAACCCATTCCTGCAACTGAGCCTAGCCGTGCGGCAAGCGCGCCAAATGTAAGACTTGCAAATGCCATTAAGATCATAAGAAGGCCCTGATTTATTATGTAGTTTATATCCCTTGCCGGTATCCCTATATCGACGATATTTGCCATGAGATATGGTATATATACTTCAAGTATGACTTCACCTATTATGCATATAGGGCAAAGAATGGTCTGAAGACGGAATTTTTTCATATATGGAAAGAGTTTTCTAATCATTTACAGCCTCCTCATGGAACAGTTTTTCTTCTTTTACAAGCTCATGGATGTCCTTATTCCTGAATTCATCGGTGTTCAAAGCGTCAAGCATTTTTGTGATGAGCCTGTCGAGTTCACACGATTCCTGTTCGCTGAAATTTGAAAAAGAGAGGTTATCCACCCTGTCGAACTCTTTTTTCATCTCGCCCGAAAGCTTATGTGCTTTGTCTGTAGCACTCAACCTGTTCAGTCTTGAATCGGTTTTATCGGTCTTTCTTGTGATATATCCGGCTTTCTGGAGCCTTTTTATGGATGTGGCGATACTTGGAGCTGATATAAGGAATTCATCGACCATATCCTTCTGGGTGCAGCCGTCATGATCTATCACATACATTATTATCGGGAGCTGTCCCATATATATATTCTTGTTTACAGACACCCTGTAGAAGTAAAGCCTGTGGAGCAGGTTTATCCTTCCGAGTTTCTGCATGATCTCTTTATAGTCCATTCATACCTCCTGTAAAATTAGTTAACCGATTAACAGTTAATTAGTTAACTAATTTCCTATTTTACACATCTGATAATTGAATGTCAAGAGATATAATACATCAATACTGCATGAACATAAGGAATATGCTGAACGCCAGAAGTATCTGGCCGAAGTAATATGTCAGAAGGTTCACCAGACGTGACTTGAGACTGTTCCTGTTTGAGAAGATGCTGTATCCCAGTACGCTGTCAGATATGAGGAAAAGTATGCCTCCGGTAGCTACAACAAAAGCATGATATATACCAAAAGGTCTGACAAATATGAATGAAACAGCCTTGACCGCCATGAAGCACAGACCTGAACTGTAGATAAGGAGAGGCAGTTTGAGGGATTTTGCATCGAAGTTCATAAGTTTGTATGTGAGGATGGCAGAACCCTCGATGAAGCCAAATACCGCAAAGTCGAACCATCTGAGCGGAATAGAACCTGTAAAAGCCGTTATGTATGAAATCTGCGCTAAAAAGAAAAAAGTGACACCGATCACAAAGCTGTGTCTGATCTTCAGCTGCTTTATGAGGAAAAAATCACCGAATATCGAAAATAGAAGACCTAAGCACATGAAAATGGAGGAAAAGGAAAACGATTTCGTCAGGACCATGGATAAAACACCCGTGATGAAGAACATCACGCTTGTAGCTGTTTTCGTTATCTTTTCATGTGAGTTCTCCCTGAATATGATGTGATACAGATATATGCACATTACAATGAAGAACACTGCCAGGCAGATATATATTCCAGTCATAACTAACCCCTATAGATGTATTCTACATTACCCATGATGAAATAACAATAAATTACGGCAATTATAAAAGGGTGATATAATAGTTGGAAGAACGGGAAACGGTATGGATATAAGAGAAATAATAAAGAAAAAAGAAACAGTATATAAAGGCCGCATACTGGAGGTGGAGAAGATCACCGTGCATCTTCCAAACGGAAATGATGCAGTACGTGATGTGGTTCGCCACAAAGGAGCATGCGGGATAATAGCCCTGGATGATGATTTGAATATCGTTCTTGAAAAGCAGTACAGGGTCGCCTTCGATGAAATACTTATAGAGATACCTGCCGGGAAGCTGGACCCGAATGAAGATCCGCTCCATTGTGCAAAAAGAGAGCTGGAGGAAGAGACCGGATATGTGGCAGAAAGCATGAAATGTGTGCTGACCGTTGCATCATCGCCCGGATTTTCTGATGAGATCGTTTATCTGTATATGGCTGAAGGGCTTACACAGAAAGAAATGAACTGGGATGAGGACGAAGCCCTTATAGTATGGAAAGAGCCTCTTGTCAATGCAAAGAAGTGGGTATTGGAAGGAAAGATAAAGAACGGGTTAGCGGTAGTGGCCATACTGGCTGCCTGCCAGATAAAAGGTGTGTGATGGTAAAATTCTGTCCGTTATTCAGCGGAAGCAGCGGGAATGCCCTGTTTCTTAAATATGAGGATACTTCGATACTGATCGATGCGGGTCTTTCCAAATTCAGGATCTCCGATGCAATGGAGAAAATAGGGGAAAATGCTAATGATCTGAATGCTATCATCATAACCCATGAACATATAGACCATACAGGCGGTATAGGCGTGATGTCCAGGGGATATGATATCCCGGTCTATGCGAATATATCAACATGGAAGAGCATGCCAAGAAGCATCGGAAAGATAGAAAACAGGAATATACGGTATTTTGAGACAGGAAAGAAATTCACAATAAACGATATGGAGTTACTGCCTTTCCAGATACCTCACGACGCGGCCGATCCATGCGGGTTCAGCATATATATGGACACGAAAAAGGTGACGACCGTTACAGATATAGGGCATATAACGGAAATAATACTGGACAGTATAAAAGACAGCGATCTTCTTCTGATCGAATCCAATCACGATACGGATATGCTCATAAACGGAATATATCCATGGCCTCTTAAGAAGAGGATCAAAGGAGATTTCGGACATCTCTGCAACAAGGATTGCGGCGAGACACTGGCTAAATATATCGAATATGGGGTGCATAATGTTGTTTTAGGCCACTTAAGCGCTGAAAACAATGATCCCGAGCTGGCATATGAGACCGTAAAAGAATGCGTTGAAAAATGCGGATATATAATAGGAAGAGACATGGATCTGGATATAGCAAGAAGAGAAGGATCAAACAAGGTCTTTGAATTATGAAGCTGAACATCATCTGCGTAGGAAAACTCAGGGAGAAATATCTCATTGAAGCCGGGAATGAGTATTTAAAAAGTCTTCAGAG
>JBAYNV010000150.1:0-5390 GCA_041678685.1 Clostridia bacterium | reverse complement strand
TGCGAAGTATTCATATGCTATCGCTATGGCTTCTTCTGCCGATACGGCTTCTGCCAGCCTTTTGATATATCCTTTGATCTGCTCCTCGATATCTTCGCATACAATTCGTTTATAAGGCATTTCTGAAAATTTCATTTATTTTCTCCTATCAGATATATTGTAGTTTCGTACGGTCTTAACAGTTCGTCATGTTTATCGTAATTGCATAATATCATAGCATACTTTTCTTTTGTTATATCTTTCTTTCTCTTTGTATTCGTTCCTGAAAGATTGATCTCAATATAAAAGGAAGTATTGCCAAGTTTTCTTATATAACAGAAAGTATCATTATCTGTCTTTACAGGTATGAATTCTCCGTATACCAGAGCTTCATTCTTATGGCGCAGATCGATGAGGGATCGGGTAAAGCTGTATATCGAATCCTCTCTTCCTATCTGCTCTTTAACGTTGCATATGTGATGATCGGTGCTGCAGGCTATCCATGGTTCTGAAGAAGAGAACCCTCCGGTATCTGTATCATCCCACTGCATGGGGATCCTTGCATTATCCCTTGTACCTTTGCCAACTGTCTTCATCGCTTCCTTGGGTGTTTTACCTAGAGAAACCAGTTTATTATACATATTGATGCTCTCCACGTCACGAAGATCGGATAATTCACGGAATCTGCTGTTAGTCATCCCGATCTCCTGTCCCTGGTATATGTATGGTGTTCCTTTAAGCGTAAGCATAAGGGTAAGTATGAGCTTTGATATCTTATCCCTGTAGATCCCGTCGTCTGATACTTTTGCCGGCATTCTCGGATTGTCATGGTTTTCAAATACCAGTGCAGGCCAGCAGTCGTTGCCGTATTCAAGCTGCCACTTTGAAAGCAAAGGTTTCAGATATCTCAGATCATATGAATAATCGTCGTATCTTCCTTTTCCAGGATTATCCAGCTGCTCAAAATTAAATATCTCATCAAGTTCCTTACGGCTTTCCGCCGTTATCTGCTTTGCCACTTCCATACCTACTCCTGCGCCTTCTCCTACCGAAAATGCGTTATGAACGGCAAATGTTTCCGCACGTAATTCCTTCAGATATTCATGCAGCCTCGGCCCGTAAAAGGTATGTTCATAACCTACCGCGCCGACAAGCGATGCAATGGCTTCGCTTCCCATAGGTAATTGCGGATCTTTTGATATGAGATTGATAACATCCAGCCTGAAGCCGTCCACACCCTTATCGAGCCATCTGTTCACCATCCCGTACAGCTCTTTGCGTAAAGCCTCGTCTTCCCAGTTCAGGTCCATCTGCTTCTTTGAAAATATATGCAACCCGTATTCATTAACGGACTCGTAATAGTTCCATGCTCCTCCCCCGAATACGGATGTCCAGTTATTCGGGTAAGTCCCGTTCTTGCCGGGGCGCAGGATATAGTAATCATGATAAGGCGAGGATCTGTCAGATATAGCAGCTTTGAACCATTTATGCTCATCGGATGTGTGGTTTATGACCAGATCCATGATGAGTTTCATGCCTCTTCTGTGTATTTCCAGAAGCAGGCGGTCGAAGTCAGCCATAGATCCGAATTCCTCCATGATCTTTTCATAATCCCTTATATCATATCCGTTGTCATCATTTGGTGAATCATATACAGGTGAAAGCCATAACGCATCTATCCCCAATCCCTGAAGATAATCAAGTTTCATCGTTATCCCATTGATATCACCTATACCGTCTCCGTTCGAATCCATGAAGCTTCTTGGATATATCTGATAAAATACTGCGCTCTTCCACCATTTTTTATCAATGGTATTTTTACTGCATTGATGCCTTTTTGTCTCCCTGTTCAGTATTGCGATCAGAGTACCGACAAAAGCATCATCGATCATCCCTTTTGACAGAGACACGAGACTGCGTAATTTTATATTCCCTACTATAGGATTTTTGATCAGAGCAATGTCCTTTCCCGTCATATATAGAATAGTCTGGATGACATCATATCCGAAAGGTGTGTCAAAAAGCTCTTTGATCCTGCTGTCTGCTGTGAACATGGTATTTCTCCTTATGCCAGTTATTCTAACATCCGGCACACCGCTGTGCAAATAAATATGCGCAGTCATATTGAAAACATAAAGCGAAGTAATATAATTAAAGAATATTTGTTTATCAAAGGAGTATGCCTATGTTATTAAGAAAAAACCAGAAGATCGTCATTATCGGAGATTCCGTTACCGACTGTAACAGAAGAGATGAATATACCGCATTTTTAGGGACCGCATATCCGCATATACTTGCGGCTGATATCTATCTGAAATATCCGGATCTGGATGTGAAAATAGTCAACGTCGGTATATCGGGAGATACTTCAAATGCGCTTGTAGCGAGATGGCGGGCTGATATTTTGGATAATAAACCTGATGTGCTTGTCATACTGATCGGTATCAATGATGTCTGGCGCTATTACGGATGTGGCCCTGAAGCGGATAAGGTATCATGCAAGGATTATATAAAGAACGTAAGATACATGATAGAATCCGTTGTCGGCACTGCCGAAAGGATCATCATACTGTCACCGTTCTATCTTGAGCAGGATATGGATAAACCGATGAAAATACAGACAGAGCAGTATATAAAGGCGTTAAAGTCGCTCGTAGCGGAATATGGTGTCACATTCGTCGATATGCAGAAGAGATTCGATGATCTTATGAAGAAATATACATATGACCAGTTAGCCTCCAAATCGGATAAAGTACACCCTACCACATTCGGGCAGGTCGTGATCGCTGACGAAATACTTAAGGTGCTGGAAAAATAGCAGTGTAAATCATTCAAGGATAACATAAGAGCCTGTATTATACAGGCTCTTTCTTTTGTGCGAATCTTTTGTATTGATCTTTTGTACTTGGCTTTAGTATTCTGCGCAGAAGCATATGTTTTATCTTTTGTATAAGCCTGTATAGATTTCTATTCTATCGGTCCGATGAAAATTCCTTGTCTTCCGAGGGGGCGGATCTGTCATACATGGGAAGTTTCACCTGAAAAGGAAGACCTTTGCATATGAGCGCTTGTTTTAAAAACAAATTTATCGCTCCTGCGGTTGTTATCCCAAGTTCCGAAAACAGGTTATCTGCTTCTGCTTTTAGCTTACTGTCTATTCTCATTTGAAGTGTCTGCTCTTTTGCCATCCGCATCACCTCTCTCTTTAGTGTAATTACATTGTAATGCATTAGTATTACATTGTCAATACTTTGTTATAACTTTTTTGTTGTTTTTTTAAAAACCTAATTTATTTGAATACACAAAAAAACCTGTAATAAACAGGTTTGATTTCAGTTTGTTTCCTACTTGATTCAGATGTTTTTACTTTTCATCGAACAATGATGTCGAAAGATATCTTTCGCCGGTATCAGGTATTATGACAACGATATTCTTACCCTTATTGCACTCCTTCTTCGCCTCTTTGACTGCGCCGAACAGTGCTGCGCCTCCCGATATCCCGCATAGTATTCCTTCATTTTTTGCAAGTACGTTTGCATAGAAGAAAGCTTCCTCTGTCTTGACGTCCGTTATACCATCCAGAAGCTTCAAATCAAGCACTTCGGGTATAAAATTGGCACCGATGCCTGCAAGCGCATGACTATGCGGCTGGCCGCCTCTCAATACCTGTGAGTCAAACGGTTCAACAGCTATGACCTTTGTATTTCCGTGTTTTTTAAGATATCTTGCCACTCCGGTTATCGTTCCGCCTGTGCCCACTCCTGCAACAAAAATATCGACTTTACCGTTCAGGTCGTCATAGATCTCTTTTCCCGTAGTTTCTTCATGTATCTTGGGATTATACGGGTTCGAAAACTGGCTGACCGTATAAGACTCTTTGAATTCCCCGGATTTTTCTATTGCTCCTGCCATGCCTGCCGACGCATCGGTCAGGATCACAACAGCTCCATACGCCTTCAGAAGCGAAACCCTTTCTTTGCTCATGTTTGAAGGCATGCAGATTATGAGCTCATATCCAAGATATGCGCATATCATTGCAAGAGCGACTCCCGTATTTCCACTGGTGGCTTCAACTATGGATATCTTCTCACCGTTATCCCTGGCTTTTCTGAATCTCTCATTATTTTCAAGGCTCGCAATAAGCGAATATGCCGTTCTGTCCTTTACGCTTCCCGCAGGATTGAAACTCTCGATCTTCGCATAGATATTTCCGTATAATCCGTTCATTTCCTTGATTTTTTTCAATTCCACCATCGGAGTATTGCCTATGGTCTCCAATATGTTTTTATATACCGTCATGTATTATTCCTCCTCCTATGACCGTGTCCCCTTCATAAAATACCGCAGACTGCCCCCTGACGGGAGCTCTTGCAGGTTCTAAAAATGCGACTGTTATATTATCATTATCAGGTCTGATCAACGCATCATATGAGTTCTGCGAATTGCGTATTTTGACTTTTACCCTCATTTCATCGTAAAGCTTTGGAATGGATATGAAATTAGGATCGCTTACTGTTATATCCTTTACATAAAGATCGGCTTCAGACCCTAAAGTGACAGTGTTGTTCTTCGGATCTTTCCTGATCACATAAAGTCTTTCATTGAAGCCTTTCTTAAGGCCTCTTCTCTGACCGGGAGTATAGTACATATGGTTTTCACCTTTACCTATCTCTCTTCCGTTCATGTCAAGGAATACCGCGCCCTTGAATTTATGGCCACTATTTACATTTTTCTCTATGAAATCCGTGTATCCCATGCCTTTTATAAAGCATATGTCCTGACTGTCTTTCCGTTTGCTGACACAAAGGCCGAAATCGCTTGCCATTGCCCTTACATCATCCTTGTTCATATTCCCTATCGGGAAGATGATCCTTGATAGCTGATCCTGCGTGAGCCTGTACAGAAAATATGACTGGTCTTTTTTTTCATTCATTGATCTCTTAAGTTCATATCTGCCTGTCTTTTCGTTATACCGCACATTTGCATAATGACCGGTCGCTATGTATTTTATGCCCAGCTCATCTGCTTTACCGATCAGGTTTTTAAACTTGAATATCCTGTTACACAGGACACAGGGATTGGGAGTCTCGCCTCTTTGATAGGAATCTATGAAACATGAAATGACCGATCCTTTGAATTCATCGGCAAGATCGCTTTGATACAAAGAAATACTGAGCGAATCAGCAACCGCCTTTACATCACTGAAATTCTGCTTCATATCGTCAGTCATAACGAAAGTCACTGCAGAACACTCGTAACCGTCACGTTTCAGTATCGCAGCTGCAGTAGCACTGTCTACCCCTCCGCTCAGACCTATCAGTACTGATCTTTGTGAATCAGTCACCTGTCACCTGGTTGAATGAGAATGTACCGTCTATGTATACCATATTATTCGAGATCCTGAATGAATT
>JBAYNV010000149.1:0-5422 GCA_041678685.1 Clostridia bacterium | reverse complement strand
CGAGAAAGAAGGCCGACCTGGACTGGTCGACCCTCTGGCGTATTATTTGAGTGGCGTGCAGTAACATCTGCAGTTATGTAGCGCCGTATACCTGACCGGTACGTACGGTGCAATGGGAGGTGCAAGGGTTAATATCCTCCATCTACCCTATTCTTTTACACACATTGACATGAGTTAAACGGTATGGTAGGCTGAACATATGATATCGATCTGAATAAATCACTGCAATCAATGTTTTACGGGACAGATCTCTTTACTGAAAGGAAAATACAAATAATATGGAAACGGATCATGTTAAGTATGAATACATTATAAAAGCGGAAGAAGCAGTATCGAAAATGACGCTTGAGGAAAAATGCTCACTGTGTTCAGGTCTCGACTTCTGGCATACAAAACCGGTAAAGAGACTGGATATACCTTCTGTTATGGTCACAGACGGACCCCACGGATTGAGGAAACAGATAGATGAAGGGGATCATCTTGGAATAAATGAATCAGTACCTGCAACGTGTTTCCCTCCGGCAGTCACCACATCATGCTCATTCGACCGCGATCTTCTTTATGAAATGGGGCAGGCGTTAGCAGATGAATGCCTTGAGGAGGATGTATCAACGATCTTAGGCCCAGCGGTAAACATCAAAAGATCGCCTCTTTGCGGCAGGAATTTCGAGTATATCTCTGAAGACCCGTATCTTGCCGGGGAAACAGCCGCTGCTTTGATCAGGGGCATACAGAGCAGGCATGTCGGTACATCGTTAAAGCACTACTGTACGAACAATCAGGAAAAAATGCGTATGGTGTCCGATTCGGTCGTGGATGAAAGAGCTCTTCGAGAGATATATCTTGTTCCGTTTGAAAAAGCGGTAAAAGAAGCGCAGCCATGGACAGTCATGTGCTCATATAACAGGATAAACGGAACATATGCTTCGGATAACGGGAAGCTTATGACGGATATATTAAGAAATGAATGGGGATACAAAGGACTCGTAATGACCGACTGGGGCGCTCTTTCCGACCGTGTCGAAGCAATAAAAGCAGGCGTGGATCTTGAAATGCCCTATTCCGGTGGGGATACCGATAAACAGATAGTTAAAGCAGTGAAAGACGGCCGTCTGGATGAAAAGCTTGTAGACCTGTGCGCAACGAGAGTCACGGCGTTCGCACTCTATGGAGCGGAGAACAAAAAAGCTGCATATGATAAAAACGCGCATCATGAACTTGCACGAAGGATCGCACGGGAATCCGCTGTTCTTCTTAAGAATGATGATAATGTGCTGCCTGCAAATAAGAAACAAAAGATCGCCATAATAGGCGAGTTTGCAAAAACTCCCCGCTATCAGGGCGCGGGAAGCTCAAAGATCGTTCCCTCGATGATGAACAGCGTATTCGATGAGTTCACTTCTAAAGCAATCGATTTTACATATGCAAAAGGATATGACATTGTCAGTGACCTGCCAAATGAGGATAATATAAAAGAAGCGGTCCAGCATGCAAAAAAAGCTGACATAGTATTCGTATTTGTAGGGCTTCCTGATTCATATGAATCTGAGGGTTATGACAGAAACCATATCGATCTGCCTCCTTCACACAACATGCTCATAGATGAACTGGTAAAAGCAAACAGCAATACAGTCGCGATAGTCTTTACAGGATCTGCCATAGCGATGCCATGGATCAGTAAGGTAAAAGGCGTTCTTTTAATGAATCTGACCGGGCAGAACGGCGGAGGTGCCGCATATGACCTGCTGTTTGGAGACTATTCGCCGTGTGGCAAGCTGACTGAGACATATCCTCTTTCCATAACAGAGACTCCTTCATATAACTGGTTTGGAAAAGGTAAGGAAGTGGAATACCGCGAAAGTATTTATGTGGGATACAGATATTATGACAAGGCAAATAGGAAAGTGGCGTTTCCTTTCGGATACGGTCTTTCCTATTCCAGATTCAGTTATACCGATCTTAAACTGAGTGCGGAAAAGATAAAAGATACCGATACGCTTGATGTTACGTTAAAAGTAAAGAACATCGGGAAGATGAGTGCGAAAGAAATTGTACAGGTATATGTCAGACCGCCTGTATCGGACATATTCAAGCCGGTCAGGGAGCTGAAGGGATATGCGAAAGTGTCACTGCAGCCGGGCGAATTCAAGGAAGTGTCATTCATGCTGGATTCAAGGGCATTCGCATACTACAATGTTGATATATCTGACTGGCACGTCCCGACAGGAAAATATACTGTCGAGATCGGTGCGTCTTCAAGGGATATATGTTTGCAGGAAGAAGTGGAAGTTATAAGCACTAAAGATGCACCTGTCCCTGACTATACAGAAAGCGCACCTGCATATTATACTATGACTGCCGAAGTCCTTGACATACCGAAGAAACAGTTTGAAGCGATATTGGGACACGCCGTCCCTGACAGCCCTCCAAACCGCCCGTACACCATAAACAGCACGATCAATGACATACAGACAAGCTTCACCGGCAGGCTTCTTACATGGCTTATGATGAAGAAGGTCAGACATATGACTGATGTTGCGAAAAATGACGAAAACCTGGAACTTATGATCAGGGAGATGCTGTATGATATGCCTCTTAGGAGCCTCTGCCTTATGACTGGAGGCATGTTTACTATGATACAGGTGGAAGGCCTTGTAACTATGATGAACGGCAGGTTTTTTAAGGGGTTGGGTATGGTAACGGCTAAAAAAGCAAAGTGATGCAAATATATCTCAAACTGCTTTACTGTTTTATATGAATAATATAAAATTAGTCAAATGGAAATACCGGAGGGATCGTAAAAAGGCATGGATACTGATAACGGTTATAAAAAACAGATAGTCATAGTTCTTGATTTTGGGGGACAGTATAAGGACCTCATCGCAAGAAGGGTCAGGGAATGCAATGTTTATTCCGTTATTCTTTCCGGAGATACAAGTACGGACGAAATATTGAAATATGATCCGATAGGAATAATAACGACAGGAAGCCCGAAAAGCGTATATAAGGAAGGCGTTACAAGATGCGATGAACGCCTGTTTTCATTGGGGATCCCGATATTAGGCATATGTTACGGGATGCAGCTCATAACATATATGCTTGGAGGTTCGGTAGAGGGCTGTCAGGTAAGCGAATATGGGCAGACAAAAGGTAAGATCACGCAGGACAGCGTACTGTTTAGCGGAGTAAATAAAGATCTGAGAGTTCTTATGAGCCATACCGACAGAGTCGTAAAACTGCCAAAAGGATTCAAAAATATAGCGGAAACGGAAAATTGCCCGATAGCGGCGATGGCAGATGAAAAAAACAAAATATACGGCGTTCAGTTCCATCCTGAAGTAACGCATACGATAAATGGTAAAAAGATTATAAGGAATTTTCTGTATGATATATGTAAAGCGACCGGCGACTACAATATATCCGGATATATCAAGACAACGGTGGACCAGATACGTGAACAGGTCGGAGACGAACATGTCCTGTTAGGTCTGTCAGGCGGAGTGGATTCCGCTGTATGCGCCGCTCTTATAGCCAAAGCCGTACCAAAACAGCTTACGTGCATATTTGTGGATCATGGGTTCATGAGAAAGAACGAAGGCGCGGAAGTAAAGAAAGCATTTGAAAACATGGATCTTGATCTTGTCTGCGTGGATGCTTCCGAAAGATTTCTGAATAAACTTAAAGGAGTGACCGATCCTGAAACAAAGAGAAAGATAATAGGAGCGGAATTCGTTGAGGTTTTCAATGACGAAGCCAAGAAACACGGTTATGTAAAATATCTGGCACAAGGCACCATATATCCCGATGTTATCGAATCGGGTAACGGGAAAGCAGCCACGATAAAAAGCCACCATAATGTTGGGGGGCTTCCCAAGGAAATGAGCTTTAAAGGCATTATCGAACCTTTAAGAGGGCTGTTCAAGGATGAAGTGAGAAAAGTAGGTAAAAAACTGGATCTGCCTGATGCCATAGTACACCGCCAGCCATTCCCGGGACCTGGTCTGGCTATAAGGATAATGGGAGAGATAACGAAAGAAAAGCTGGACATGTTAAGAGATGCCGACTCTATTTTCAGAGAAGAGATAGGAAAGCTCAAAAGAAAACCAAGCCAGTACTTTACGGTACTTACGAATACCAGAACTGTCGGTGTCATGGGTGACGAGAGGACATACGGATATATACTTGCCTTAAGGGCTGTGATAACCGGAGATTTCATGACCGCCGAATATGCAAAGCTTCCTAACAGTGTTATAAACACTGTATCAAAGAGGATCACAAACGAAGTAAGCGGAATAAACAGGATCGTATATGATGTGACTGACAAGCCGCCATCTACCGTTGAATGGGAATAAAAACAGAGAGGAAGTAGATCGTATGGAGAACAATAAGCGTCCCATGAATATGGAGCGTATAACGACAGTGGTTCTGGCAGATGCTTTCATCAAGGAAAAGCTTTCAGAATTACGTGAACAGATAGGCAAAAGGAAGGTGCTGCTGGCATTATCCGGCGGTGTTGATTCCTCAGTTGTTGCCGCTCTTCTTATAAAGGCTGTCGGTAAACAGCTCACTTGCGTACATGTCAATCACGGACTTTTGCGCAAGGGCGAACCTGAGCAGGTCATTGAAGTATTCAAAAATCAGATGAATGCCAATCTCGTATATGTCGACGCAGTGGACCGTTTCCTTGATAAACTGGCCGGAGTTGCCGACCCGGAGCAAAAACGCAGGATTATAGGTGCACAGTTCATCCGGGTGTTCGAGGAGGAAGCCCGCAATCTTGATGGCATCGAATTGCTTGCCCAAGGCACGATATACCCTGACATCCTGGAGAGCGGCGTTGTCAAAGCGCACCATAATGTCGGAGGCCTGCCTGAAGATCTGAAATTCGGATTGGTCGAACCGCTGAAGTTCCTCTTTAAAGATGAAGTGCGTATGGTAGGCAAAGCCGCCGGACTTCCCGACGGCATGGTATACCGCCAGCCGTTCCCGGGTCCCGGATTAGGCGTCCGCTGCCTCGGTGCGATAACACGCGACAGGCTGGAAGCTTTAAGAGAGTCCGATGCAATACTTCGCGAGGAGTTTGCAAAGAATGGGCTCGAAGGCAAAGTCTGGCAGTATTTCACAGTGATACCCGACTTTAAGTCTACAGGCGTGCGTGACGGTAAGCGCAGCTTCGACTGGCCTGTCATCATCCGTGCCGTCAATACGCGCGATGCCATGACAGCCACTGTCGAAGATATCCCCTTTTCGCTGTTACAGCATATAACAGCAAGGATCACTGCAGAGGTAAAAGGCGTGAACCGGGTACTGTACGACCTTACTCCGAAGCCGACCGGAACTATTGAGTGGGAATAGATCAGTGGTCAGTGCTATCTGCAGTGATTTTAAATTCCTCAAAATCTATTTCACAAAAACGCATTTT
>JBAYNV010000148.1:0-5453 GCA_041678685.1 Clostridia bacterium | reverse complement strand
GGAGGTTTCCATGAAAAGACTGCGCATTAGGATAGACGGAAAAGATAAGCCATATCTTGATATGCTTAGGGAATATTTAAAAGTGAACGGCTCGGGGCTGTTTGATATCGTTGACGAAAATGCCGACTGCTTTCTGACCGATGATCAGTCATACAGCGGGAAAAAAGATGTGATCGTACTCGCAGAAGAAAACGGGGACATATTTAAATATCAGCCGGCTGATCATATCATTTCATGCATACTTGAAAAAGGATACAAAGATCAGGGATCGCAAAGACCTCTTTGTATAAAAAAAACTGAAATTATTTTTATCACAAGCGCACACGGAGGAGCGGGGAAAAGCACGATCGCGCAGGGATTATGCCTGTATTGGGCAAAACATTCGAAAAAGGTGCTGTATATCGATCTCGACGCATTTACTTCAGGTGAATGTATATTCTCAAATGAAAAGGAAAAAGACTTCTCGATCTTACGGTATTACATATCAAAAATGGAAGGCGATATAAACATATATATAGAGAAATACAAGAATTATGACACAGTATATGATGTGTCATATTTAAAAAGCATATACCCTTCCTGTGAAAATATGTTATCTGAAGCGGAAAGCAGTTATCTGATGAAAGGCATGGCCAGAAATGAGCTTTATGACTATATAGTTATCGATCCGCCTTTGTATCCTACCAAGGTGTATATGGACATGATGAAAAACTGTGATCATGTCATATTTGTAAAAAATGCCGGAAGCACAAAAGAAGAAGAGGTGATAGCTTTTCTCGAAAACAGCGGTGTAGATCCGGTCATAGCATGCAATATGGTCAGATACACAAAAGGGATATATATACCTAAGGCCCAGAGCAGGCTGGAACTTATGCCAAAGGAGTTTTTCGACGCTATGGATGCATTGAGTCTTTGTATGGAGGAGAAGAATGGAGAAAACATATGAATCACTGATATCCTCATACCTGGATTCCGCGGAAAAGCTTTCCGAAAAGGAAATTGAAGAAAGGATAGCGGAACATATCTATGATGCAGCCAACAAGGACATGCCTGATAAAGCCATGAATGTAAAAATACTCCTTGATTCGGTCACCGGCTATTCCATGCTGCAGCCTTTGATAGAAGATGAAAGCGTCACGGAGATAATGGTCAACGGGAAGAACGTGTTTTATGAGAGAGCCGGGTTCCTGTTCAGATATGACAGGGAAGTTACTTCCGAAAATGTGAATAAGATCATAAACATATTATGCAGGAAGACAGACAGGGTCGTGAACCAGGCCGAACCTATCATGGATGGAACGATAGGTCGTGACATCCGCGTGAATATCGTATTAGAACCCATATCCAAAAACGGAAATGCGATAACGATCCGTAAGTTCCCTAAAATACCTATCACATCCGGATATATGCTTGAAGCAGGTTTTTTCAGCCGGGAGATATGCGATTTTTTAAAGCTTATAGTTAAGAGCAGATACAATATTTTCATATGCGGAGGAGCCGGAAGCGGTAAGACGACACTTTTGAATGTGCTTACCGACTTCATCCCGCGTGACGAAAGAGTCATAACCATTGAGGATTCCGCAGAACTGAATATAGATAATATAGATAACATAGTAAGGCTTGAATCAAGAAACGGTAACAGCGACGGTAAAGGGGAGATAACCATAGACAGCCTCATAAAGTCCAGTCTGAGGATGAGGCCGGACAGGATAATAGTCGGGGAAGTAAGGGAAAAAGAAGCTTTAAGCATGCTTCAGGCCATGAATACGGGGCATGACGGTTCAATATCCACAGGACATGCCAATTCATGCAAAGATGCATTCACACGGCTTGAAACCATGGTGCTCATGGGTTGTGACATGCCTTTGTACTCGATAAGAAAGCAGATCGCTAATGCAATAGAGACAGTGATCTTTCTGGGGCGTATAAAAGGGAAAAGGCTGATACTTGAGATCGCAGAGGTATGCGGATGCGAGGACAATGAGATAGTGCTCAATACACTTTTCGAATATTCGTATACCGACAGGATGCATAAAAAGATAAATGATGTTAAAAATACGGTAAAAATGGAAAGGAGCAAAGATGACATATCATCTGATTAAAAGAGCACTGACATTGGGGGTGTTTTACGGTTTCGCCTCGTACTGCCTGTATAAAAACCTGATCATGTCTGTCATTGCTTTCCTTCTGTCATGCGTCCTGTGCTTTTTTGACAGAGGATATGCAAGGGATATAAGAAGCAGGGATATGGTGGCGCAGTTCGAAAAGCTTCTGGAAATCATGTCCTCTACTTGCTCAGTCCCGAGGAATTTCATGCATTCATTCGAAGAATCCCTTCGCTCATATGTTTCAGTTTATGAGAATGATGTGATGGCTAAAGCGATCGCATCCGCTCTAATGAAGATATCAGCCAACAGCTCATCCGAAGATATCCTGAACTCATTTGCTAAGGATCTGGATATATTGGAAGGGTATATGTTTTTTGAAAATATACTGCTGTGCGAAAAGAAAGGCGGGAACATATCAAAGACCGTAAGGGAGACAGCAGCATTCATTAAAGAGAAGATAGATATCTATTACGAAATAGAAGTCATAACTGCGGAGAAAAAGACAGAACAGCTCATCGTATCCGTAATGCCTTTTGCCGTACTGGCGCTTTTTATGATGAGCGGCACGGGATATCTTGATGTAATGTATACGACCGATATAGGAAGGATAATGATGACGGCCGCCGGTCTGCTTTTCCTGCTTTCATTCTTTGCGGCAAAAAAGATACTGGAGGTAAAAATATGATCGCAATTCTGGTATATGTTTCATTGATGGCTGTTATATTCATATTTTCACGTATGAGCAGGGATAAATCCGTACTTAAGCATGCTCTTTTTACGAAACCCTTTTATAAAGCCTTCATTCCGATAGTGAAAAAGGTGAAAACCAAAACACGGTGCGACAGAAGGCTGTCGCTCATATACTATAAAGAAAAAAGCGTTGATATACGTAACTGTGACGCAGCGGTAAAGTGCGCGGCATTCATCATCATGATGTTTCTGCCTGCTATAGCTTTGTACATATGTCCTTCCAACACTAAAGTCATCATATTTTCACTCCTGATCCCTTTTCTTGCAGTCCGGTGCATAGACATGGATCTGGGCAAGAAATATGAGGCCATGCGAAACAGCATTCTAAATGATTACTCTGATTATCTTACAAAGATCACGCTGTATATCGGGTCAGGCCATTCACTGTATCAGGCTCTTATTCAGGATGACGAGACAGTTAAAAGCGGTACTGTATTCAATAATGAAGTAAGCATCATGAGGAACAGGCTGGCACTGAAATCCAGTCCCGAAGACGCTCTTTTAAAACTTTCCGAAAGCATTCCGCTTCCGGAGATAAACGGATTCGTGTCACTGATGATACAGGGATATAAAAATGGGGAATCGGGACTGGATGACATACTTAAAAGATATACGAACGGCGTATGGCAGGAAAGAAAGAACAATGCAAAAAAAACAGCCGAGCAGGCAAGCGCAAAAGTCATATTCGCCCTTGTCATAGGGCTATTGGGCATAATCCTTGTGCTTGTGACACCTGCGATACTTATGCTTAAGGATATTACGTGAAGAAGAGGAGAAGAAAATGAACAGGATGATCGACAGAAGAGGTATGGGTACGGTGGAAGTGGTCATAATACTGGCGGTGCTTGTAGGGATAGCCCTCATATTCAGAGAGGCCATAACGGAATTTGTGACAAATATCATAGATGCCACACTGAATGATGAAAGTATTATAAACAAGCTTAGGATAGATTAGGTGAAAAAATGATCAGTGAATACAGACAGACGAACAAGGAAGAATATCTTTTAGCTTCAGGTGATACAGTCATATGCCCACCCCATATGATAAGGATGATCGAAAGGAACAACTGCCCGTACATCATGCCTTTAAAGTATGTGAGCATGAATGAGCTCATATATGACAAGGTCAGCGGCATGTCACTGGCCGAACATATATGCAGGAAATGCTATACTCCCGAGCTTCTCCTGGCGCTTCTTTACAGCCTCAAAGAACTGCAGAAGATTTGCTTTTCATATTTACTTGATCCGGATCACATATGCCTTGATATATCATATGTATATATATATGGCAAAACGCTGTTCAGGTATATTTTCGATCCTTTCGCAAAAGGCGATTTTCTGGAAAATGCGCGGTCGCTCATAAAGTCAGTCATAAAAGACAACTACATACATAAAGATGTTTATGATGCCTGTGAAAAGGATGAATTATCACTGGATGATGTCATTGACAGCGTAAAGGGGATAACTGAAAGCGGACTGAAAGAAAAACCGGATGTGGACTATACTGTAATGCTAAGAAACATTAACGATGCAGACGATACCATCTATGTCCGTGATAAAGACATTTCACTTGGCAGGATGAAACTTATAAACAGCAAATACCTTCACAACAGGCTTGTTTCAATAAAACACTCAGTACTGAAGAATGTAAAAGGAGAACTGTACATAAAAGATCTGAATTCAAAGAACGGTACATATATAAACGGTGAAAGGATCGAATCCAACAAATTCCTGAAGACTTCGAAAGGCGATGTACTTTCGTTTGCTGATGATGAATATATATATCTTTAGAAGCTGCCGATAAAGATATTTAGCAAAAAAACTGTGGATATATATTCTTTATTATGATAAAATCCTTTGTAATAAATAAAGGAGAACGACTATGTTAGCGATAGGCTGTGATCATGCGGGTTTCATATTGAAGGAAGAGATACGCACATATTTAGAGCAGAAGAACATACCATATCACGATTATGGCGCGTTTAGCGATGAATCGTGCCATTTTCCCTATTATGCCTCTTTAGTTGCTTCATCTATTCAAAAGAAAGAATGCGAAAGAGGCATTTTAATATGCGGCACCGGTATAGGTATGAGCATTGCGGCAAACAAATTCGATGGCATCCGCGCTGCATTATGTACGGATGTTTTTCAGGCACAGATGGCAAAGAGGCACAATGATGCCAATATCCTTGTTCTTGCCGGCAGGATAACGAAGAAGGATGATGCTATCCTGATCATCGAAACATGGCTCAGTGAAAAATACCTTGAAGGTAAATATGAAGTAAGAAATCAGCTTATCCGCGATATCGAAGAAGGAGGAAGTATGTCAGGTACGAACTACAAAGACATGGCATTTGTTTTTGATCATCCGCTTATACAGCACAAGATCTCCATAATGAGGGACAAAAACACGAATACCAAAGAATTCAGAGAACTTGTAAAAGAGGTCTCGACGCTTATGGGGTATGAAGTGACGCGTGATCTGCCTTTAGAGGAAATAGAAGTAGAAACACCGATCGCAAAATGCAAAACCAGAGTATTGTCAGGTAAGAGCGTAGGGTTTGTTCCCATATTAAGAGCAGGGCTCGGTATGGT
>JBAYNV010000147.1:0-5469 GCA_041678685.1 Clostridia bacterium | reverse complement strand
GTAAACCGCTTGACTGGATTTCCCTTCGTGATAGAATATAATTAATTATTGGTAAAAAACCGAACAGCATAAAAATATTAAAAGGGGGACTAATTATGAGAAAAATCAAAGTTGTTGCTATTATTCTTACACTGGCTCTGGCGCTGGGTTCACTGGCTGCCTGCACACCTGCCACGATTCTTGAGAACACAGAAAAAGACTATTATGTTACCGGTCAGTTCGCAGGTTGGGGTGATGCAGTAGGAAACGATGCTTACAAGATGACAGCTGTATCGCTGAAAGATGCACGCGTAGCTGCTTTAAAAGCAGATCTCAAAGGCGCTAAGTACCTCTATATCCTGGAGAATGTAGTCATCACTGACACAGGCGCAGGCTGGACAGCTCCGTATGTAGCAGATGGCGTTGTTAAGGATTGCGATGGCAACCAGACAATGAAATGGCTGCAGGTAACAAAAGGAGAGGAAGCTCCTGATTGGTGGGGTCAGAGTCCTGAAAGCGGAGCGATCGTTTCTTTGACACCTGATCTGCTTTGGATCCCGGGATTTACAGAAACACCCGAAGTCGGACCTGACTGGAACGGAAACCCTGTAGTTCTTAAAGCCGGCACATACACTGTAGTATTTGCGATCATCGAGACAGACGGCGTAACAACTAAAGTAGCAGGCTTGATAGCTGCTGAATAATAAACATTAACAAAATGGAAAAGCGGCAGTGATGCCGCTTTTTTGTTACGTAGAAAGATAATTAAATCATAAATTTAATATAAGTGCCTGGTTTCGATACACGATCGGAGCCAGGCAGCGCGAAACTAAAGGATAGAGCATATCATAAGCTTGATAGGCTGCTTGTCAGATCTCAGGATCCCATTCTCACTTGGAAAGAATTTCTACTTCCCGCCTCTTTCTATCTTATAGGCTCCTCTTATAACTTGCTCCGTTAGCAGACATAACTCATCAGACTCCTGATTTTTCATTTTTTTTGAAGGTTTTCTCTCAACCGTTTCCCTTGCTTTAATATATTCATTGACCTTGTCGGGAGGGATAAATAATTTTTTTTGCAGCTTTTTCAAACTCTTATAAACCCTTTCCTGCCATCACTTCTGCCTCCATTTTACTTGTTTTTAACACATACATAATATTGCTTGTTATGTAATTTGTGAATATTCAACATTTTATCGGAATCTGTATTTCCTGTATAGCATATAAGACAGTAACAGCGCTATAAAAGCCAGAACTGAGGCTTGAACTACACACGATTGTTCTAATGTCATAAGGCTATTCCCATATAAATATACGTTAAATAGTATGTCAGAAAAACTATCTGCTCCCATAAAGGTTAAAAATGCAGGAATAACCATAAACGGCAGCGTAATCGCTATTGTCATTATTCTTTCACCTGTAATATGAGATATGAAGTTAATAATGCTTACCAAGATAATAAGACCGATAAATTTAAGGATAAATAGTAATATGAAATAATCGGATATGCTGACACTGATTGGGTAATTTTCCATACCGTCTATACATGCTATCGGAGCATTAAGACAGGCAAATCCGCTCTCTTTTGCAATTTTCATAATCAAAGGGCCATATACAGACGCCATTATAAAAAGAGCAGATAAACATGAAATAATACTTTTGTAAATGAAAGTTCTTTTCCTGCCATATAAGGTGCTTGTAATAATATCAAATGTATTACGGCTTTTCTCCATTGCAAAAACATTTGCTGCACAAAGAATAACAAGCAGAAGTGTATACAGCGCTGCTTTTCTGCTTAAATAATTATCTTTAAAAAATTCGTCATATCCTTTTTCATAGACAAAGGATATACTGTCTTTCAGATCGATATTCTCGATAGAGTCTTTCATCAGATTCAATGATGAATCTTTAGCAATCAGATCAAGTATAACCGTCATCTTGTCCTTATTAACACTGTTTGCATCCTGTATAATTTCTTTCTGCACTTCATTCAGCAGTTCCTGAAGAATGAGAGTTTTTTCGTTTGTAACAGGACCTTCTAATATCTTCATGTAGTACATATATATGTAATCTTTTGTTCCAAGTCTTTGTTCCGAAGGATATGCTTTGACAGTAAACACTTGAAATAGAAGGAATATAACCAAGATTGGTACCACAGGATTTATTATCAGGCATTTGTATGCTTCAAAACCAAAATTACTGGTATATATTTTATTTGTATTATTCTTTTTCTGCTTACCTTTCAAATATAATCCTTGTATATCCCTTTGTTTATCAAAGATCCTTATACTTATCAATGAGGATATAACAGAGCAGGCAATAACAGTAATCAAAAAAACAGGAAAAATCGATAAAGGATATCCTGCCACATTAATATTAAAGTAATTACCGATTATTTTTCCTGCATCCAAAAGGAAATATAGATTTAAATATTTAAATGCATTGAATGAAGATACAGAGGATATTGTGTTATATAATACGATAGAAACAGCAAAAGCTAATACAGCAGTAATAATGCCTGCAATCGAATCCTTGATAAGTACAAAAACAAGCATCATAAGCGTTGTTAAGAATATTACCGCAATTATAAGTATGAAAGCGTATACTATGAGATAATCCAGGACACTCAACTCGAACACACATGATTGAAAACCATACACGCTTTGAATAGGCATATGGATATCTCCAAATCCATATAGGATATAACCTGTAATGTATGAAGATATTGTCAGAAGAAATGCTGTTATCAAACCAAGTGCCGTAGCGCTTATGATTTTAGAAAACATAAGATGCTTTCTTCCTTTGCGCATTGTCCTAAGCAATGACAAAGTATTATTATCCTTATCGCGGATATAGACATGAAAGCATATAAATAATACGGCAACTAATAGATAAATAGTAGTTATACCGTTCTTCGTCGCTGTGATCATTCCTTCGGAACTGTTGAATCTGATATCTGAAACGCTCAGATGTTCAAATGCATCTGCAGTTTTAATAGCATTGCGTTTAGCAAAAAGCGAATCTGCAAACAAAGGCGATGTCTGCATACTGATAGCAGCTTTACTTATTCCCTTCCTGTACTCATCATATGAGTAAGCAGTATTGATTTCCTCCATTTTCTGAAGTAGAAGCAATTTGTAGAAATATGGTTTTCCACTATACTCATCGTAAATCCCTTGATCATATTTCACAGCTATTTCTCTAACATTATAATCGGGATATTTGTTGACAAGCCTTTCTAATCCCTCAGATTCGCGGCCTACTATTAATAATGCATATTCCATAGCAATAATATGTTCATTTAAATAATCCTTTGCCTGATCTTCCTCCATAAGCATGAGTTTTTCATCTATTTCGCGAACCACACGTAAATCCATCTCATATCCGAATGAGATATTTTCATTTACATAAAGAGTGATACCGTTAATTACGACTATCAGAATGAGGAATATGATCGTTGTCTTACTGACAAATGTTTTCCTTAACTCACTTAACAAGAGATTCACTTTATAACCTCAGTTTCCCTCTCCTCTTCAAAAACTGAAAGATATACATCTTCAAGTGTCGCCCTCACTTGCTTATGTTTGTATAAACATAAATCAATTTCAGACTGCTTCTCATGAAGTAAAATACGTACTATCAGGTTGTCGATGCTTTTTTGGATGTTACAGACATTGAAAACTGAAACAATATCAGGAAGTTCTTCTTTACTTGCTTCGATCTCATATACTTTCCCTTCCAACTTATTGCATAATGAATCTGAAGTATCATAATGAATCAGAACTCCTTTTTTAATCAGAATCACTTTCTTGGCAATATATTCGATATCTGAGACTACATGAGTAGCAATAATGACAATTCTATTAAGAGCATAACCTGATATAAGATTTCTCATTCTGATACGCTCTTTCGGATCTAATCCAGCTGTCGGTTCGTCCAGTATTAAAATCTGCGGATCTCCCATTAAGGCCTGAGCAAGCATGATCCTTTGCTTCATTCCTCCAGAAAAAGTTCCTATCCGTCTGTGTGCAACATCCTGGAGGTTTACTGATTTTAGTATTTTTGGTACTTCCTCTTCAATTCTCTTCTTCTCCATCGCTTTTAGCGAACCGATATATGAAAGGAATTGAGATGCGGTAAATGAGGGATATATACCATGACTTTGAGGCATATATCCCAACATAGACCTGTATGAATCCCCTATGCTGGTAATGCTTCTGCCGTTTACATATACCGACCCTGAGTCGCTTTTAATACTATCAGTTATTATCTTGATCAATGTTGTTTTTCCTGCACCATTCGGACCAAGCAGACCATATACTCCGTCATCAAGTACAACCGAAAAACCATTAAGCGCCTTTATCGGACCATATGACTTATTTATGTCATTAAGCTTTAATTCCATAGTTTTTATCCTTTATCAGTAAATAACATTTATATCGATAAAATCATATGATTTATCTATCAGTGATTCTATCCTCATATATCTGTAACTGGCATGCTCACTGCCCTCGTCAAATTTATATAATAAAATATATTCGTCATTCAGATTGATCAAATGAGTAGCTAATGCAGTCTGTACCCCGCTGTAAAGCATGTCACATTCATTTATCGTTTTCTCATCTGAATCATATATTATGAACTTCCATTCTGCCTCTTCAGGTATATCACTCACATTACAGTCAATAAAGAAATACTTATCGGAAATACCTATCAATATTCCATCCCGAATCTTAATACCAGATATGAATACTTCGTCTTCTAAAGTCATAAGATCGATCCTTCTTATATCAGATGACGATTGCATAGGATCATCTTTTACATAGTACACATATCCTTTGTCCATTATGCAATATGCCTTTTCCTGTTCATTTTTCATAGGCAGTGAAAGCGGCTCTAAAACAGTAATATCAGAAAGATTTACCCGTCTGATTTCATAAACATTCTCATCCATATAATAATAATGAAGGATGTCATTATAGATATAATAACTTTGTGAGATCCGATGTTTCTCATATGTCTCTATGTGAATAAGCTCCAATGTATTGATATCAAGAATTCCAGTAAAATATTTACTCTGAAAAGTAACAGCTGAAAATTCTTCTTCATTATCATTTTTAGCGAATTCCACTCCTGTAAATATAAAGAAATGCTCATACACTATAGCCTTATCAGTAATACCGCCACAATCTACCTGTCCTACTTTTATTCTGTTTTCACCATCCAGATCTGATCTATATATATCCATTTTATTAATTCCAGATGGAAGCACAAACATATATAGATAATCATTAATGATAACCGCAGCTTCAAATATCGTTTGTTTTGGAGGTACTGCAGCACAGGACGGATCAGGATTTGTCTGACTGTCATATTTCTGATGCGTGCATTCTGGGCGGCTGCATATGACGCTTCTTTCACCAGTTCCATAATCATAATATGCCAGCAATCCCTCTTCATATATGATCATTCCATTTTTACTATATGAATT
>JBAYNV010000146.1:0-5483 GCA_041678685.1 Clostridia bacterium | reverse complement strand
TATGATCTTCTCACGGTAGAAGAGCATATGGAATTCATAGCCAGAGCTTTTGGCGTCAGAGATGATGCATATGAAAAAGAACTGCTGGAAAGATTCGAACTCTGGGACAAAAAGGGAAAGCTGGGCAAGGAATTATCAAAAGGAATGCAGCAGAAATTATCGATATGCTGTGCGTTGGTGCATAAACCGAAGATAATAGTGTTCGATGAGCCTCTTGTAGGTCTTGATCCTCATGCTATAAAAGTATTAAAAGCCGTGTTCCGGGAATTAAAGGCATCAGGCTGCACGATACTGATAAGCACTCACATGATAGACAGTGTTGAAGATTACTGGGATGTGGCGCATATAATGGTAAACGGCAGTTTTGCAGCTACAAAAGTGAACGGTAACGGAGATGACGGTCAGAGTCTGGAGGATCTGTTCTTCCAGATAACGGAAAATAAGAGTGAACAGTAATGAAAAAGAATGCTCTTACATATCTGCTGTTAGTTAAATTTAAAAACCAGATCAGAGAACTTGTCAGGAAACCTGCACGCCTTATATATTTCATATTATTAATAGGCTTTATCGTGTTTGCCGCATTGTCCAGTGACTGGGATGATTCCGGGAATCAGGCATACAGAAACATCAATGAGCTGACCGCAGGGATAACTGCCTTATACATACTGATCTTTGCCATGATGGCATATAACGGTTTTAAAAACGGCGCAACTATGTTCAGGATGGCTGATGTGAATATGATATTCACATCACCGATCTCACCAAGGAGGACATTATTTTACGGCCTCTTCCAGCAGCTTGGAACATCCCTGCTTCTTGGTTTTTTCTTCCTCTATCAATATTCATGGATGCACAATGTTTATGGGGTATCTTTCACGACCATCATCATACTGCTTGTAGGATACTCGCTTTCCGTATTCTGTGCCCAGCTGACCGCTATGGTGATATATTCATTTACCAGTTATGACGATAACAGAAAGAGAATAGCAGCAATAATATTTTTCGGATTATTCATAATTTATGCCGCAGGGCTGGTATTGTTCCTGTTGCAGGACAGAACACAACTGGTGCAAAATCTGGTCATTGCAGGTAACAGCATATACATAAGGCTGCTGCCGGTCGCAGGATGGATAGGATCCATCGTAGGCGGGATCATACTTAATGAAACATCGGCCATAATAACCGGGTCGGTGCTGACGGCGGTATATATTGCAGGAATGACTGTTTTACTTACTTATGCAAAACAGGATTATTACGAAGACGTTTTAAAGGCTTCGGAAGATCAGCAGATCGCGCTGATTGCAAAGAGCGAAGGCAGAATGGCAGAAGGGATCGGAAAAGTAAAGATCGGTAAGACAGGGTTCACAAAAGGAGAAGGAGCAAGCGTCTTTTATTATAAACAGAAAATAGAAGACAGGAGAGCCAGGAAATTTATCGTTGACGGCATTGCTCTTATATTTGTGATCGTGACGGTGATCCTCGGAGTATTCATGAAGAATGCCGGCATAGTAATGGTATTTATGACATCATCATATATGCAGTTCATAAGTGTAAAGACCGGAAGATTTTCCAAGGAACTGGATAAACCGTATATATTTCTTGTGCCTGAGCCGCCATTTAAAAAAATACTGTACTGCATAAAGGAATCGTTTACGGGGTATCTTGCAGAAGCCATAATGATATATGTGCCATTAGCTTTCATAATGCAGCTCTCACCGTTTGACACCATAATGATCATAATAGCGAGGATCTCCTTTGCATATCTGTTTACCGCAGCCAATATACTGATGTTAAGAGTATTCGGAGCTTCACAGTCACGGACTCTTCTGTATACGTTCTATGTCCTTTCGGTCGTAATAATGTCGGTACCGGCGATCGCTGCAGGTATCCTTGTGTCCACTGCCGGAATAGTATTGTTTTCTGATTTCTTCGTCATATTTGCAGTTATGACAGCATGCAACATACCAGTAACTCTTTTAGTCATTTACTTATGCCGTAATGTTCTGCAGTATGCGGAATTAAAGTAAATGCACATAAACATGAGGAAAGGATAATAAGAACGCATGGAAAAAATAATAGAAGTGACCGATTTAAAAAAATCGTATGGTAATGTAAAAGCAGTCAAAGGCATAAGCTTTTACGTAGAAAAGGGTAAGTTATTCGCTTTTTTAGGTCCTAACGGTGCAGGAAAATCCACTACGATCGATATAATCTGTACTTTCCTTCAAAGTGATGGCGGGAAAGTTGTAATAAACGGTCATGTTCTTGGTAAAGAAGATGATGCGATAAGATCGGAAATAGGCGCGGTGTTCCAGGATGGGATGCTTGACCAGCTGCTGACCGTAGAGGAGAATCTGAAGATACGGGGAGGCCTTTACGGGTTAAAAAAAGAAGAACTGAACAAAACAGTCAAAGAGACAGCACAGATCATGGGTATAAATGAACTGATGAAGCGTCCTTATGGCAAGCTCTCGGGAGGACAGCGAAGAAGATGCGATATCGCACGCGCGCTTATCAATAAACCTGAAATACTGTTTCTGGACGAGCCTACGACCGGGCTGGATCCTCAGACCAGAAAAAGTGTCTGGGATATAATACAGAAACTGCAAAAAGAAACTAAAATGACCATATTCCTTACCACTCATTATATGGAAGAAGCTGCAGAAGCGGATTATGTCATTGTTATAGATGATGGTCTTATATCTGCAAAAGGCACGCCCGCTTATCTTCGCGAGACCTACGCAAAGGACAGGCTTGCACTTGTATGCAAGGATGCGAGTAAGGTTCACGGTATTCTGGACGCAAACAAGGTGGAATACATAACTGTGGCAGGCGAAGTGATCATCAATATAGAAAACACGATGGATTCGCTGCCTATCATAGAGTCATGCAGGGAATATATCGATGGCTTTGAAGTCACAGCAGGAACGATGGATGATGCATTTATAGGAATAACGGGAAGGGAGATAAGGGAATGATAACATTTACAAAAAGAAACCTTATGGTATTCTTCAAGGACAGATCATCAGTATTCTTTTCACTTCTTTCTTCCTTCATAATAATAGGCTTGTATATTCTTTTTCTCGGCGATGTATGGACAAACAGTTTTGAAGGAGTAGATAATGCTCGCGAAATAATGGATAACTGGATAATGGCAGGATTGATTTCTGTCACATCGCTTACTACGACGATGGGTGCGTTCGGTATCATGATAAACGATAAAACAACAAAAATACAGAAAGATTTTTACTGTTCGCCTCTTAAACGCATAAGTCTGGGAGGAGGATATATATTAGGCGCATTCATCATAGGGATAATAATGAGCATTGTTACCCTGGCTTTTGCTGAGATATATATCGTTGCAGAGGGTGGATCGCTTATCAGCCTTGCAGCGCTGTTGAAAACACTGCTGCTCATAGTGTTTTCTACTTTTATGAACACATCACTGATGTTTTTCATGGTATCGTTTTTCAGCAGTCAGAATGCATTTGCCACGGCAAGCACTATACTTGGCACATTGATAGGCTTCCTGACAGGTATTTATCTTCCGATAGGATCATTGCCTGAAGCTGTGCAGTTTGTGGTAAAGGTATTCCCTCCGTCCCATTCCGCTGTTCTGTTCCGGCAGGTCATGATGGAAGAAGCAATGGCCGAAGGATTCCTTAATGTACCGGAGGATATCGTATTGGGTATAAAAAAACAGCTCGGTGTCGTATTCAACTTTGGTGATACTGTCGTGTCGCAGATGACAAGCGTGATAATCGTTGCAGCAGTCGGGGTGCTGTTTTTTACATTTGCCGTATTGAGTATCTCAAGAAAGAAGCGCAGATAGTAATATTATCAGCACCTTAAGAATTCCATTATGAGACGGTTTATGAGTTCGGGCTGTTCATGATTTATTGAATGGCCTGCTCCTTTTATGATCATATAATTGATGTTCAGCGCATCCGATGCTCTGATCGATTCCTCACTGTATGCGATCCTGTCCTTATCTCCTATAAGAAATAACCCTTCATCTCTTGGAATGTTGAAATCCTCTTTGTTTATCGGTTTGACCGGATGCTTCATCATAGATGAATTATTGAATGCATTCAGCAGCAGGAACCAATGGTCAAGCAGAAGGCTGTTATGTATAAATGCTTCTCCTCCATCTCCTGTCAGTTTCTTTAAAAGTCTGATGCAGTTGCTTTTTGTTGGGAAGAGAGCTTCTGGAAGGAAGATAAGGATGCTTTTCAGACCGCTGTTTGGTTTGGAAAATTCGGATGACGCAGGGCCTCCGGCAAGCCCTGCTATCTTTATAAATCTTTCCGGAAGTTTACACTTGAACAGCTGTACAAGATAACAGCCGTATGAAACGCCTGCCGCATAGACCTTGTCGAGTTTTAAAACATCCAGCAGTTCAGTTATCCAAATTATCTGATCAAAACCCTCTGTATATGTGTCATTGGAAACGCTTTTTCCCGCACCTCCTATAACATCGACTGCAATAACATAATATTCCTTAGCGAATTCTTTTGCGTTATATATCCACATTATTGCGGAGTTGTCTCCGACGCCATGGAAAAGCAGAAGAGGCATATTATTAGGATCGCCAGCGCATATGATATGCGTTGTCCCGTATCTTCCTTTGATATCCTTTTCTTCCAGTGCAGTGTCCCATTGTGTCAGAAGACCATCATATGACTTATATACTTCCTGTTTTTTCTTCTCGCTCTTAAATGCTCTGATCATTATATATTCTCCTTTTTCCTTATTATTATTTCCAAACACGCATGCCACAACTCTTCTTTGATCCCCAGCCCTCTGAAGCAGAAACCTGCGACATCCATAACAGCAGGCATATCAGTCTGTTCATCTCCGGCCATCATCCTGGAATATTCGAACAGGTTTGCGACAAATACGGTCCAGAAGCTGTTTGCCGCTTTGCCTGCATCGGTTTTTGGTATCGTCCCTTCAGATATTCCTTTTTGAATGATATCCGCAAGCGCTTTTCTGTGTGCGTCTGAACCCCTGACTCCTTCCTGCCACCTGTCCGGTCCGAAGATGGCATATGAATCGAAAGGCACACGCAGGAAAAAGCGTATCATCTGCGGATTTTCCTTGTTGACTCCGAATATCTCATAAATGTAGTAAGCAAGCTGTTCAACTGCCGGAAGATCCCTGGATTCTGTAAGTATTTTATCTGAAAACTCCATTCCGATACCGAACATCCATTTATATAATGCGGCAAACAATTCGTTTTTAGATCTGTAGTAGTAATACATCAGCCCTTTAGCAACTTTGGCTTCTTTTGCCGCAGCATCCATGTCTGTACCCTGATAGCCGCATTTTATATACACTGACAGAGCGCCTTTGAGTATCTGTATCTGTCTTTCTTCTCTTATCAGAGCATTGCTTTCCGGATTTTTACCCATTTCATATGCCTTTCTTTAATTGACTGACTAATAAGTCAATTATATACCATAAGAAATACCTGTCAAGCG
>JBAYNV010000145.1:0-5549 GCA_041678685.1 Clostridia bacterium | reverse complement strand
TTCCTGGTCGGATGTTTTACCGTCTCCCACCGCATTATACGGTGCTTTTTTTATATCGAATACCTTTGCATTTGGCAGCACTCCTCTGGAGAAATCAGCGCAGTCATATACCATGAGTTTATTGATGTAGCATGCGCTGCTACTGCTGCATGAAAAGACAAGCCTTCCGATGCTCTCGGCTTTCTCAATAAATAAAAACCCGCATGCTCTCTTTGCTCCATCTACATACAGGTCATATGTGAATGTTTTCGTGTCCATTACTGCCTTTATGCAAAACCAGTTATCGCAAGGGTAATACATCCATGGCGTAAGACCTTCATATATCCTCTCCCATACGGAACCATTCGATGCATACAGATTGTTTTTGTACATTGCCACCCTTACAGCTGTTTTACCTTCACTGTCTGTTATTTCAGGTACCAGGGCGAATGACTCATCCGTTACTTTTACTTTTGTTTCAACACTGACTATTCCTTTTACGGAAGGGAAATTTCTTGAAGCCGTACAGCTTTTATCATCAGCTTTCAGCATGATGCTCGAATTACCGGTAAAAGGCAGAGGGACGACCTCTAATCGTCCTGTATACATATAGTTTTTAAGCGTATCCGTATTTATGGTCTCGTATAGGATATATGTCTCTGTGTCATCATATATGTATAGGTTATCTATACATGCTTTTGAAGGGGTGTTATCTGAGAAGACCGAATACCGGAAGTACCTGAAAGCATTACACAAGACCGGAAATACAAGATCGCATGCGGCTTTCCTGTGATCTATCCAGACATCATATCTGGACGAGTATGTGTCCGCTACGATTTTTACGGTATAGTCTCTGCCGTTTTCATACTTTGCGATATCGTTCTTTTCATTTATGTCCGATATATTCCCGTTTTTATTGAAAGTCACGCCTGCACAGCAGTTCATGAACTGATCGTAAAGGCCAAATGTAAAATCAGCATCAGCTGTGGACGAGACCTTTGACTCAAATACTAACCTTCCATCCAGATCTGATGCAAAAGCCTTTGATACAGAAGCTTTGCTATATTTATTCGTAGTCTGCAGCACAAGGTATTTATTGTTTTTATCATTTATATCTTCTTCGATCAGGCAGCAGCCTTCTGTTTTATACTCCGCCTGTATGTGTCCGTCATTTTCATTATTAAAGACCTGCACTATATAGCTTCTGTATGATTTATCCGAAGCATAGGTTCTTGGTATATTACGGCTGACTTTCGACTTAGGGAGTGCTTTGACCGGTTCCATATTTTCAAGCGGCCTGACGATCACTATAAAATGATCAAAATCGCCTGATATCGCAGGGATACTGACAAGTGATCCGGATCTGTATTCTTTTGAATATATATCATATATATGATCATCGGAAGATATGAGGGAATCATTTGTTTTAACCCAATCCTCTGTCCAATCCGGTATACAACCATTTTGTATGGCAACACTTACACTTGCCTTTGTCTCTACAAAGAAGTCGACTCCGGGGGTATCTTCGAATCCCTCCGCCTTTGAATCATATGTCATGATATAGTCTGCACCAAAATACAGAGGATCGATGCTCTTAATAGTGGTATTCGTATTGGAATACATTTTTGAACCGTTTTTCAAATTACAGCATACGCTATACCATCCGCTCGTATCCCAAGGTGAAACGAATCTGCTTGTGATAGGGGATGATGGAACAAAGCCGACAGGGCTTATATGATTTCCATCGGTTTCATTATAAATATCCTGAAACTTTTTACTGGCCATAACATTTCCTTAGTCTTTCTTTTCTGCCGGTTTCTCCGCAGTTTTTGACGCGGTCGACAAAATTTTATTGAATATTGGATCAGTTTCGGAAATGGATGAGTACTTTTTCAATGATTCAGCCAGGCCGTGTTCGGTATAATATGAATGCACTTCCGCAGCGGAGGGGTCATTTTCCGGATCGAACCGGAAAGCTATAGGTATCGTTTCTATGATCGTAGTGGGCATTATACTGTTTTCAAGGCAGAATACAGCCGCACCTATCAGCCTGTCATTCCTGCCAAGCTTTCTCTTTGGATCCGCTCCTACTCTTGCTATAGTATCACCGAGAAGCCTGTTCCCGTACCGTTTTACAAGGTCGTCTGCATGCGCGTTGAGTTCGCGCATTTCCGTGCCGTAATGTATTGAAAGGGCGGAAGATGTTTCCTCCAGCGCACGCGAGACCTTAGCTCTTATCTCTTCATCATTTATCGCTTCCCATATGTAGGTATAGCCCTTCTGGTATCCCCAATATGCGCAGACGCAATGGCTCATATTATGCATGAAAAGCTTGCGGTTGATATAGTATGAAAAAGGAGAATACGGTAAAATATTCTCTATTTCAGGGAAATCCCCTCTTGATCCGTCCATATCCGTATATATCTTGTTGTAATCCTCAACACATACGGTCAGAGGATTCTTCTCTAAAAGCTCGGCAGGCGGAGACGGGACCATACAGCCGATCGACGACTGGCAGAAGCCTATATACTTATCTGCGTACTCGTTTTCTTCAGATGAGAGTTGATCTTTAAGCATTGTCCGGACATAGGCGTGAACATCTATCATGTTTTCACAGAGTATGAAATTCAGGTATCCGGTATTTTTGTTTTTATATCTGTGTTTTATGATCGTTGCAATCGTGGGAATGATATACTTGAGCGCATTTACTCCGACAGCAGTGGCCGCGATCTTTGCTTCGTCTGTTATATCACAGATAGCAGATATGTCTTTCCCGTCGATAGCGCTTACATTCCTGATCGTGTGCATCTCATATTCATTGCCTTTGGTTATATATAAAGGATAACTGTGGTGTAAGTTTATAAGTTTGTTCAGTTTATCGTTGACATCTATGAATGATACTGTAAAGCCTGCTTCGGTAAGGATCCTTCCTGCAAGACCCCTTCCTATATTGCCGGCACCGAATACTACTGCTGTTTCCATAAAAAGATTACCTCTTTCCCCTAAGATAATCTAACATAATAAGAGGTCATAATCAATATTTATTTACCAGAAATGCTCTTCACTGGGACAATGCATATTTTTCTTGGCTGCCCGGACTTCCGCAAAACACCCGCATTTTACGCATGTGCCTTCCATAAGACTGTCGCATTGCCTGCATGTCGAAAGCCTAGTTGCGTATTCTTTTTCTTCTGTCCGGATATCTTCTGAAAGAGAGGATATGTATTCGTATATACCTTTATACATATCCTCATCTATTTCATTTAGAAAGCATCTCTTACAGAATGGTTTCATTTTACCTTGATCGCTGCTATGCTGCACGGAGGCAACGTGACCAGCATGCCTTTTCCCGTTTCTCTGATCTTAGTGTATTCACTGATCTTTACAGCATCAGGCCGGTCAAAGCTGTTATGCGCAAGATAATCATCGGAAGCCAGTATTTTTGCGGATATCTCACCTGCCTCTTTGCCTATAAGCTCTATATCGATATCAAAGGGTTTATCGGCAGAGCAGTTGGACATAGTCACGAACACCTCGCCTTTTTCATTTATCGAAGCTGACTGCGAACAGGCATAAACAGTATCATTCATCTCAAGTTTTTCGTTTTCACAGAATGTATCGAGAAGCGTGTTTCCCTGATGATCCTTGTACATGTCAAATACATGGTATGTAGGGGTCTTAATCATATTTTCACCTTCGGTCAGAAGTACAGCCTGAAGAACATTGACTGTCTGCGCTATGTTTGCCATGCTTACGATGTCTGAATTCCTGTTGAATATATCCAGAGTGCCTGCGGCGACCATCGCGTCACACATCGTGCTCTGCTGATACAGAAAACGCGGATTCGTACCTTCTTCTGTCTTATACCATGTGCCCCATTCGTCAACGGCGATCCTGACCTTATGTTCAGGGTCATATTTAGCCATTATTTCTTTGTGGCCTTTTATGAGTTTCTCCATGTTTCTGGATTTTGCTATGAGGTTTACACAGTTTTCCAAAGTAAGCTCGCATGCCCGCTTCTCACTGAACCAGGAGTAGCAGTGAAGGGAGATAGCGCTCATATCCTTCTTTATATTTGCCATTATCTTATCTGTCCAGTCATAATCCGCCGTATCCGGACCGCATGCAACTTTATACAGCCTGTTGCCGCTGTATTCCCTGCAGTATGTTGCGTATCTTCTGTACTGATCGGCATAGAATTCAGGACGCATATTCCCTCCGCATCCCCAGTTTTCATTTCCGACACCGAAGTATCTTAGCTTCCATGGATCTTCACGGCCGTTTTTCCTGCGTTCCAAAGCCATCGGGGACAGCCCGTCGAATGTGATATATTCTATCCATTCCGACATTTCTGCTACTGTACCGCTTCCGAGATTTCCTGTTATATACGGTTCGCATCCCACCTGTTCGCACAATTCAAAGAATTCATGAGTCCCGAAACTGTTGTCTTCAACCAATCCTCCCCAGTGCGAATTTACCATTTTCTTTCTTTTTGCACGGTCGCCTATCCCGTCTTTCCAATGATACTCGTCCGCAAAGCATCCTCCCGGCCATCTAAGCACCGGAAGCTTTATCGCTTTCAAAGCTGCAACGACATCATTTCTGATACCGTTCGTGTTGGGTATCTTTGAATTCTCTCCCACATATATCCCTTCATATATGCATCTTCCCAGATGCTCTGAGAAGCTCCCGTATATTTCAGGGTTTATCCTGCTTTTTCTGTTATATGTGTTAACGGTCATTTTTAATGTTGTCATGTGTCAGTCCTTTCTGTGATCAGATCACTTCCAGCTGATCACGGCCCGGTAATATGGGAAAATCGGTGAACGGTTCTGTCATATACCAGTATGCCACCGAGCTTATATCATCCTGAAGAGGGTGGTATCTGTTTTCACTTCTCCATCCTATCGCCTGTATAGTCATTTTGAAATCTTCCTTAAAGCGTATCGGATCCAGTATATGGAATCTGTACAGATTGTGGCGGTTGCCTACGTTATTGGTAGGTCTTCCGTCTTTTGCCTTAAGGTCCATATAACCTAAAAACGGTGCGGAATAATTGCCGTTGAAGCCCCACGCTCCTCCGAAATAGTCCTCTGTGCCTGTACCGCAGTATGTGGGAAATTCCTTGTCCCCATCGATAAAAGCCTTCATTTCGCCTTCGCCCCACCAGCCTTCTGTGTTCTGCTGCCAGCACATATGAGTCCCCGCATAGTGTCCTTCGCCTCTGACATTATTCAGAATGATATGATCCTTCCCGTATTCCAATGGATTGGAACGGCGGAACTGAGCATGGAAGTAACCTTCGCTTTCATCAGACGGACCTGTCTCCAGGCTTATGGCATAAGCAAACAGAGGCAGCGCTTTTGCGGACCTGTTTTCCACAGTGACCTTAGCATGCTTCTTAAAAGGCATAGGGAAATAACAGTTCATTCCGCCTGTGGGATTTGTATTGATCGGTATGGATACTATATTCATATTCATCTTCCATCCGTTACAGAAGAAATCACCGAACGGTACTTCGACAGAAGGCAGTGTTTCATTGTCCCAGTAAAATCTGAGTATAAGATCAC
>JBAYNV010000144.1:0-5570 GCA_041678685.1 Clostridia bacterium | reverse complement strand
GAGAAACCGTCTTTGAACAGTTTGGCAAGATCTATCTGGCAGCATGTCAGCGTACCCATGTTATAGAAATCCATGTCGTGTATATGGATGTCGCCTTCTTCGTGCATCTTTACGTGTTTCGGATCTATCAGGTTCGTTTTGCAGAATTCCTTTGAAACAGCAGAACCGTACTGAAGCATCGTACCCATAGCCGTATTGCCGTCTATGTTGGCGTTCTCCCTTTTCAGGTTGCTGTCGTTGGCCTCATGGAACGTTATCTCTTCGATAGCCTTCATAAGACGCGTCCTCATGCTTCTTGCCTTGTTGCGTTCTTCCCTGTAAAGGATATATTTTTCAGAGGTCTTTGCATGACCTTCTTCGATCAGCACTTTGATCACGGCATCCTGCACATCCTCAACATTGGGGATGATATCTATAAATCTTCTGTTGAGAAGCTGTACCACTTTTTCCGTGAGCTGTTCTGCAATAGAAAAATCCGCCTTGGTATTGTCTTCCTTGGCAACTGCTTCTGCAGCCAAAAATATAGCTCTGGTGATTCTAAGAGACGAGAAGTTTTCTTCACGCCCATCGCGTTTTATTATTTTCGTAATCATTTTGCCCTCTTCCAACATGTTGCGTTTTTTACTACCCCGCACACACAACACTTAGTATTTAGTATATTTGCTGGGTTTATAAAAAGCAAGACTTTTCAAATAAAAAATATCTTTTTTTTCTGTTCATGGATCCGTAAAAAAAATATATCCTTATGATGTAATAACTACACTCATTATATTGTCAACTTACATATATTATCCATTTATTTATTCTTCAGATCATATATCCGGTTTGTAAGTTTTGCAAAATCCTGGATCGAAAGGCTTTCAGCTCTGGCATCGCAGCGTAAACCTAAATCGCAGAGGATCTCCTCGATCTGCTCTCTCGATATCCCAAGATCGCTTACGCCTGCAAGCGAATTTGAAAGTTTTTTTCGTCTTTGGGAGAACCCTCCCCTTACGACTTTAAAGAACAGTTCCTCAGAAAGTACATCAACATACGGCTTTTCTCTTTTTGTGAATTTAAGGACAGTGCTTGTCACAAGAGGTGAGGGAATGAAGCATGAAGGTTCTACATATGTCACCACTTCCACCTTATATCTATATGCGATATATATGGTAAGGCTTCCATATATACGGCTTCCTTCCTTCTCGCATATCCTTTCAGCTACTTCCTTCTGCATCATGAACACCATGATGTCGGGAGTATTTTTGCTGTCAATGAATTTCATTATGACAGGCGTCGTTATGTAGTAAGGAAGATTGGCAACGGCCTTGTATCCTTTGGATGTATCGAACAGTGTGTCTATGTCAGTTTTTAATATATCTTTGTTTATGATCGTGGTATTGCTGTATTGCGACATCTTATCAGACAGGGGTTTCAGAAGATCCCTGTCTATCTCCACTGCATACATTTTCGCACAATCAGGTGCGATCAGTGATGTGATGGCACCTGCTCCCGAACCCACTTCTATAACGGTATCAGTAGATTCAAGCGATAAAGCTTCCACTATTTTGAGCGCGATGCTTTTATCAGTTAAAAAGTTCTGCCCCAGTGATTTCTTTGCCCTTATATTCCGCGGAAGCGGTATCAGTTCATCTTCAATTCTCATTTTTTCTCCAATTTTTCTCTGTACGGAACTGCTTTTTTGAACAGATCAAAGGAATTGTTCCATGTCCTGTCCAGCAGTTCAAAAGGTTCGATATGTTTGATCTGTGCGATCTTGTCTGCGATATATGTTATATTCCCAGGTTCGTTTCTTTTCCCTCTGACAGGCACGGGCGCAAGACACGGGCTGTCGGTTTCTAACAGTAATCTGTCAACAGGAATGAACTGTAATACTTCAAGGATCCTGCTGGCATTTTTAAATGTAATAACTCCCGTAAAAGAAAAGTATAACCCCATATCAAGAAATATCCTTGCGCTTTCAACACTTCCCGAATAGCTGTGCAGGACCCCTTCGGTATGCAGGCCTATGCTTTTTAGCAGATCCAGAGTGTCCATATGCGCTTCCCGGTCATGTATGATGACAGGAAGGGACAATTCCTTTGCCAGTTGGAGCTGTTTTTTGAATACTTCCTTCTGTTTTTCACGTTCGCACAGATCATAATAATAGTCAAGGCCTATCTCGCCTATGGCAAGGACCTTTTCATTCATGGCAAGTTCTTTTAATTCCTTAATACTGTCATCCGTGAAAGAACCGGCATTATGCGGATGCACGCCTACTGATGCAAAAACCTCAGGATATCTGTCGGCAAGAGGGAGAGACTCCCTGGATGTCTCCATTGTATCTGAAACGCAAAGAACGGCACGAATGCCGTTCTCCAAAGATCTTTTTATTACTTCATCTCTGTCCTGATCGAACCGTTCGTCAAGTAAGTGCGCATGGCTCTCAAAAATCATTTCTTTTTCAATGCCATAGCTATCTTAGACTTGATGACTATGTTTTCAGCTGTCAGGCCGTACATTTCCAGAAGCAGTTCCGGCTTGCCGGATTTTCCGAATTTATCCTCTATCCCGACTCTCTTGACCGGTACAGGCCATTCTTCGGACACGACTTCGCACACCGCAGAACCAAGCCCGCACAGTATATTATGCTCTTCGCATGTCACTATAGCTCCGGTCTCTCTTGCCGCTTTTACTATTATGTCTCTGTCTATAGGCTTTATCGTATGCATATTAACTACCCTTGCCGATATCCCCTGTGCCCTGAGCGTTTCATATGCAACAAGCGCAGGACCTACCATCAGTCCCGAAGCGATTATAGTAAGGTCGCATCCGTCTTTGAGCTGAACGCCTTTTCCCAGATGGAATTCATATGTGGTATCGTTTATATCTTCTACCGCAAGTCTTCCAAGCCTGATATACATCGGTCCGTTATAGTCTATGGCAGCTCTGATAGCCTGTCTTGTTTCATTAGCATCGCATGGCTGGACTATCGTCATATTAGGTATGGATCTCATTATCCCTATATCCTCTATAGGCTGGTGAGACGCGCCGTCTTCCCCTACCGATATCCCTGCATGCGTTGCGCATACCTTTACATTCAGTTTTGGATAGCATATCGAATTTCTTATCTGTTCGCATCCTCTTAAAGCTGCGAATATAGCGAAAGTGCTGGCAAATACTATTTTACCGCATGTTGCCATACCTGCTGCAGATGACATCATGTTTGCTTCGGCTATGCCTGTATTGAAAAATCTTTCCGGATATTTATCTTTGAATGTGTTTGTCATTGTGGATTTGGACAGATCACAATCCAAAACCACTATCCTTTCATCACTTCCGAATTCAGCTAAAGCTTCTCCGTAAGCCACTCTTGTTGCTTTTTTCATCTTATCATCCCTCCAGACCTGCGATATATGCGTCTATTTCCGCTATTGCGATATCCCTCTGTTCCTTGTTAGGAGCTTTGCCGTGCCAGCCTGCCTGGTTCTCCATGAACGAAACGCCTTTGCCTTTTACTGTCTCAGCTACTATGATCGTGGGTATACCCTTTGTTTCCTTTGCTTTATTGATAGCACAGTCGATCTGCTCAAGGTTATGACCGCTCACCACTATCACGTTCCAGCCGAATGCTTTGAACTTATCTGTGACCGGTTCAGGTGACATTACCTTCTTTATATCTCCATCTATCTGTAAACCGTTATGATCTAAAAACGCAGTAAGATTATCAAGCTTGTAATGGGCGGCATACATTGCAGCTTCCCAGACCTGGCCTTCTTCAAGTTCCCCGTCACCCAGTATCGCATAGACCCTGTAATCCTTTTTATCGAGCTTGCCAGCCTGTGCCATTCCGCAAGCAGCGCTTATACCCTGGCCTAAAGATCCTGTCGACATATCGACTCCGGGTACATCCTTCATGCTCGGATGGCCTTCAAGATGGCTCTCTATGCTTCTGAACTTTAATAATTCCTGTTTCGGGAAATATCCTTTTTCAGCAAGCGCACCGTATAAGGCGGGAGCGCAGTGTCCCTTCGACAATACGAATCTGTCCCTGTTGGGATCCCTTGGATTCGACGGATCGATCCTCATCTGTTTGAAATATAGTACCGTGAGTATATCAGTGCATGACAGTGATCCGCCCGGATGTCCGCTGTTTGCCGAATAGACTTCTTCGATCACATCTTTCCTTATATCAGCTGCTTTCTTTTTCAATGCTAAAAGTTCTTGCTGTTCCATTTTTTGACTCCTTCTGTTCTTTATACTCATCTGCAACAGATGAAAAATTACCTTCACAATTATACCATCTTAAAGCTCTTTGTCAAAGGTAGTAAAACCCTCTCCAAGCACCTCATGGGCTGTAGTAACTATGAGGAAAGCTTTCCTGTCAACGTTCTTGACTATTTTCTTAAGAGCCGGCAGCTGTCTGTTCTTAACGACGCAGAACAACGTCTCCCTTTCCTTTTTTAAGTACATGCCTCTTCCGGACAGCCCTGTCACGCCTCTTTTAAGTTCAGACATGATGGCTTCCGCTATTTCATCATTGCTGTCTGATATGATGAAAACGGCTTTTGCGATATTCGCACCGTCAAGTATGAAATCGATCAGTTTCATGGAAGTAAATATGGCTATGACCGAATACAGGCACAGCATCAGGTTCTTGAAAACTATATATGATAAAACTATAGTAAATAAGTCAAAGAAGAACATTATCGTACCCATGCTCCATGAGATACCTTTTTTTCTCAGTATTTCAGCAAGCAGATCCGATCCGCCCGTACAGGCATTACGCGTAAATACCATGCCAAGCCCTATTCCCATCATGCATCCTCCGAAAAGCGAGAACAGGATCATATCGGTAGTGCTGTTGTTTTCAGCAACTATCGATGCGGAGACGTTACCAAGCCATACAGAGGTCGTATCTATAATGACTGTGTATACAAGCGTGGCAAAAGTCGTTCTCAGCATAAAACGCTTACCTATGACTTTAAGACCGATCACAAAGAGAGGCAGGTTTAGCGCAATGATCATTACACCAAGCGGTACCTTTTGATTGAAGATATAGTAAAGGACAGTAGCAACACCTGAAATACCGCCTGAGTGTATCCTAAAAGGTATAAAGAACATATTTACGCCTGCGGCGCATATCGCTACGCCCACAAACATAATAAGATAATCTAATACCTTTGAAAAAACGGTTTTGGAATCTATTTTCCTCTCCATCAGATCCTGCCTTTCCCTAAAACTGACTCGCTGTCGATATATGTCATCGTAGTATGCTCATACTCCAGTGCTTTTTCATACATCCTGGCCGCATCCTCATCCTGTCCGCTCTTTTCGTATGCGAGCCCTGCGAAATAGTATGCATCCATCGATGAGGGCAGCATTTTCCTCTTACCTTTTATGATCTTATCGGCTGCAGACTTTGCTTTTACCCAGTCTTCATTGATGCAGTGGATCACAAGAAGGTTTTCGATCGCATTGATGTTGGTATTCAGATATTCATATCCTTCAGCCGCAATTTTTTTCGCATGCTCAAGATCGCCTGAGAAGATATACAGTCTGGCAAGAATGTTATAGAACCACTGGTTCTT
>JBAYNV010000143.1:0-5625 GCA_041678685.1 Clostridia bacterium | reverse complement strand
TCTCTAGGGGGTAGTGGTTATGTTTACATATTAACTGCCCTGTGTGAACTCAGTATTAAAAAAGTGTGAAGTTAATATGAACTTATATGAATTATATATGAACTTCAAATTCCCGCAAAAAAAAGGCTATATGGGGTAGATATAGTCTTTTAAAAAAGCGGGGGCTTTTTAGGTTTGTGGTAACTGTTATTCTAGTACCAGATTGTGTTGGGAAGGTGATAATAGGGTGAATTGATGTCGGATAGATATATTAATAACAAAATGATTGAAAAATATGCCAATTTTATGTATCATATTAATATTGACGAACGATAGGAGAAAATTACTTGAGTACTGAAGATAGAATTGTTGTCAGAGGCGGAAAGAGACTTGAGGGCAGTGTAGTGGTAGGGGGATCGAAAAATGCAGCGGTAGCCATTATATGTGCCAGCGCCATGATCAAGGGCAAATTAACCTTAGAGAACCTACCCAAGATAACCGATATATTAATACTTTTAGAAACACTTGAACAGTTGGGAGCGTCAGTGGAATGGACAGCAGAAAAAACAGTCCAGATCGATGCTTCAGATATAACATCATATACGGCGGATAATCCCGCTTTAGGTAAATTAAGAGGCTCTTACTATTTTGTAGGAGCTCTTTTAGGCAGAATGAAACAGGCTAAAGTCGTATTCCCGGGAGGATGTAACTTTGCTCCAAGACCTATAGACCAGCATATATATGCCTGGGAGACTCTCGGAGCCACCGTGGATACGACCGGGGGATATATTTCTGCAAAAGCCAAAAAAATCATAGGCAACAACATATATTTCGATAACTATTCAGTAGGAGCGACCATAAATTCCATTCTTACGGCAACGCTTGCAGAAGGCATGACTACAATAGAAAATGCAAACAGGGAACCGCACGTGGTCGATGTGGCAAACTTTCTGAATATGATGGGTGCGGACATAAAAGGCGCAGGAACAAATACCATTAGGATAAAAGGCGTTAAGGAATTGCTCGGCGGAAGATCCTATTCGATAGTTCCCGATATGATAGAAGCCGGCACCCTTATGATAGCAGCTGCTGCGACAAGAGGAAATATAACACTGAATAACGTCATCCCTGAGCATATGGAATCCCTGTCGACGAAGCTTACTGAAATGGGTGTCACCATCACACAGATGGATGACTCTATCACCGTAAAAGGTTCATCAAAGAGACTGGGAGCGGCAAATATAAAGACGATGCCTTATCCGGGGTTCCCAACGGATCTTCATCCCCAGTTCGCTACGCTTCTTTCTGTAGCAGACGGTGAAAGCAAGATCACTGAGGGTGTTTTCCCTACACGTTTCCAATATGCGGAACAGCTTCAGAAACTTGGCGCGAACATACAGCTAAGCGGCGAATCCGCGATCATCAAAGGCGTCACGAAGCTTATAGGGGCACCGGTACAGCCTACTGATCTTAGAGCTGCGGCAGCAATGGTAATAGCAGGCCTTATAGCGGATGGGCAGACAACAGTATACAATCTTGAATACCTCGACAGAGGATATGAAAATCTTATAAATAAATTGAAATCACTGAATGCACTTATCGAACGGGAGAGCTGATATGAAATATCTTGATCTGGTCAGGGACCTTACAAATGCCAATGGCGTTTCAGGTTTTGAAGAGGAAGTCGTGGAAGTAGTAAAAAAATATGCTGTTTCGTCGAACTTTAAAGTAGATACTATGAACAACGTGTTTCTTACCAAGAAAAACAATAAAGGAGACCGGCCTGTATTCATGATAGACGGCCATTCCGATGAAGTCGGCTTCATGGTACAGTTCATAACTGCTAACGGGCTCATAAAGTTCATAGCGATCGGCGGATGGCAGGATTCCAATATCTGCGCCCATAAAGTAAGGATCAGAAACAACAAAGGCGAATATATAAAAGGCGTCGTATCATCAGTGCCTCCTCATTTTTTAACTGCAGCACAGAAAGATGCGCCACCTAAAATAGAAAACATGCTTATAGATGTAGGCGCAACATCCAGAGATGAAGTCATAAACGATTTTGGCATAGAAGTAGCGGCACCTATAGTTCCGGATGTGGAATTTACGATAAATGCCAACGGAATAATGTGCGCTAAAGCTTTTGACGACAGGATAGGCGCCGCGGCAGTTATAGCGACTATGGAGGATCTTGCCAAAACAAAACTGAATGTGGATCTTGTAGGCACCGTTTCCAGCCAGGAAGAAGTAGGATTAAGGGGAGCTGAAGTATCAGTAAAGACAGTCGGCCCGGACATCGCTATAGTTTATGAAGGGACACCTGCGGATGATACGTTCACAAGCACATTTGAAACGCAGGCTGCATTAAAGAAAGGCCCTCAGCTTCGCCACAGAGACGGATCTATGATAACAAATCCAAGATTCATAGCTTTTGCCAGAAAGATAGCAAAAGAGCATAATATAGTTTTTCAGGATGCTGTAAGAGCAGGTGGCGGAACAGACGCAGGCAAGATACATATGGTAATGGGAGCTATACCTACGATAGTGATAGGCATACCCGTCAGATATGCACATACGCATTTCGGTTACTGCGCATACGATGATTTTATGAATGCCGTGGAACTTGGCAAGGCGATCATAAAGAGCATGCCAAAGGATCTGAATTATTAAAAAATTACGTGTTTAAGACTGATATTTCTCCAGGATATTTATTTATATCCCGTTTTGTTATAGAATGAATTTATGGCAGAACAGCAAAGATCATCGGGAATATTATTGGCGGTATCCAGCCTCCCATCACCGTATGGGATAGGAACACTTGGAAAGAAAGCATACATGTTCATAGATTTCCTGCACGCATCAGGACAGAAATACTGGCAGGTACTTCCTATAGGCCCTACAGGATACAGCGATTCACCTTACCAGACATTCTGCTCATCCGCAGGCAATCCGTATTTCATCGATCTTGACATGCTTTTAGAAGAAGGCCTGCTTAAAGACCGCGAATATGCAAATACAGAGTGGTCATGCGTTCCCGACCATGTGGATTACGGCAAGCTGTATGAGCTGAGGGCTAAAGTGCTTAAAAAGGCATATAACCGTTTTGACGTGACTTCCAAAGACTTCCTGTCTTTCTGCAATGCGAATATTTATTGGCTGAATGACTACGCGATATTCATGTCTCTTAAGACATACTATAAAGGCAAAGAGTGGCAGACATGGGATGAAGATATAAGGACAAGGAAGCAGCCGGCACTGGAGCATTACGGAACGATGCTTTGCGATGAGATCCTTTTCCATAAGTTCGTTCAGTATGAGTTTTTAAAACAGTGGAAAGCCATGAGATCATATGCCAACTCGAAGGGCGTTGAGATCATAGGAGACATCCCTATATATGCCGCCAGCGACAGTTCTGATGTCTGGTCAAGACCTCATCTGTTTCTTACCGACAGCAACAGAAAACTTACCGCTGTTGCGGGGGTCCCTCCCGATGCATTTTCCGCCACAGGCCAGCTTTGGGGAAATCCGTTATATAACTGGAGCGAAATGGAGAAAGAGGATTTCTACTGGTGGAAACAAAGGATACATATAGCCTCAGTATTGTTTGATGTTGTAAGAATAGATCATTTCATTGGTATAGCGCGGTATTTCGTCGTACCTGCAGATGCAACGAGCGCTGTTGGCGGTAAATATGCAAAAGGCCCGGGAATGAAACTCATAAACGCGATCAATGAAGCAAGAGGCGGTTTACGTATAATAGCTGAGGATCTGGGCGTGCTTGTGGATGAAGTGCGTGACCTACTTAACTGCTCGGGATATCCGGGAATGAAGGTACTGCAGTTTGGATTTGCCGGAGGACCGGGAAATGACAACCTTCCCATGCATTACAAAAGTAACATAGTGGCATATACGGCGACTCATGATAATGACACGACCGCTAACTATATCAGGACCGCTACAAAAGAAGAAAAGACTGCCATGAGAAAATATGTCGGTAAAGATAAGGTGACTGTAAATGATTTTATTGCAGAAATAATGAAATCGGTTGCGAACACTGTCGTGATCCCCATGCAGGATCATCTTGAACTTGGCAATGATGCAAGAATGAATCATCCTTCAGTCACCTTCGGCAACTGGACATGGAGACTTACGGAAGACCAGCTCACAAAGGAGTTGTCAGAAAAGATACTGGATATAACAGAATTTTATGACCGTAAGGCCTGATCAGATACCCAGAAGGAAATCGCATATGTTCATATGCTTATAACCTCTCTCGCTCATATCAAACTCATCCATAGAAAGAACGACCTTAGGAAAATTATCATCTATCTTATCAAATGCACCAAACTCCCTCTTTTTAGTGCTTTCATCAGCTAAAATATAGCACACCTGATAGTATGCTTTTTCACCTGAACCTTCAGCAATGAAGTCGATTTCCTTATCATTGTCCGCTTTACCTACCGTTACGTTTTTCCCCCTTCGGAGTAATTCCAGATATACGATATTTTCCAGAACTATTTCGATGTCCCTGCTGTTTCCGCCATAAACCGCTTCTCTTAGCCCATGATCGGCAATATAGTATTTTGCATTTATAGCCAGTATTTTTTTACCGGCTATATCCTGTCTCTTTACGCAGTATATCAGAAATGCTTCCTCACAGGCTTTTATATAGTTGATGACAGTTTCTCCTGTGATATTACGATTTTCGCTCTTGAGATATTTCGATATGCTGTTTGCTGAGAAGGCCCTTCCGATATTTGCTGTCATATATGCTATAACACGCTGTAACAGATCCACATCACGTATATTGTTCTTCTGTATCACATCTTTTAGTACAACAGAGTTATATATGTCCTGAAGATACTGTTTACAGGAATTTGCTTCGAACTTCAGGTTTGCAAGAAAAGGCATTCCCCCTAATTTCACATATTGTTTAAAAACATCTTTTACAGATACCTCACCTGCAACAGAGCCGTATATATCCATGAATTCGGAAAAAGAAAACGGATATATCACAAATTCAACATATCTGCCTGCAAGAAATGTAGCAAACTCACCTGATAATAGCTTTGCATTTGAGCCTGTTACATATATATCAGTATCGCTGTTTACACGAAGTGAATTCACACATTTCTGCCATGCTTCAACTTCCTGTATCTCATCAAGAAACAGATATGCTTTCCCTTTTATGCTTTTGATCTTATCCAGAATATATTCATGCAGTTTTAGATAGTCATATAATTCTATATTTTCCAGATTCTCAAAATTGATATGAATAAAATTCGCCGGTGATATCCCCCGCATAACAAGTTCTTCTTTTATAAGCTCCAGCATAACAGACTTACCGCAACGGCGTATCCCGGTCAGTATCTTGACCAGATCCGTATTGATGAACTCCCTTATCCGGCTCATATACATTTCCCTTTTGATCATGAGATACCCCTCCTATTCCCGTAAGAGGATACTATCACGGTTATAACCGTAAGTCAACCCATTTTTGCCATTTGTTACGGTTATAACCGTAAGTTTTCTCTGTTTGCCTGCTTTTCTGTTTATAAAAAAACCGGTTCTGTATCAGCCGGCTCAGTGTCATACTTACTTCGCACACACTTTCAGATAGTCATTCAGCGCGTCCGTAAATTC
>JBAYNV010000142.1:0-5630 GCA_041678685.1 Clostridia bacterium | reverse complement strand
CCTACCGCACCGGGATAAATGTATCCCATATCATATAACTGGCAGCCATTTATCGTTATATCGCTGCCATGTTCATTACCGAAGAAGTTGACCGCTCCGGCTCCAAGATCACGGAAAGTGCAATTTATGACTGATATATGTTCCGATCCCCTGGTTATGACCATGCCCCATGCGGTGGTGTTGCGGATGCACATATTATCGAATGCGATATTTTCACAGCCGTCCACGCGTACCGCTCCGGGAAGCGCTCTTGCCCCATATCCGGGATCCATCAAAGGCGCATTGGATACCGCTATGTCTATGCCGTTTATATTGATATCATGCGTATTTTCAAATATAAGGACGGATTCGTTGACCGCGAAAACCGCATGTATGTCATCCAGCTTTTCATTCGGAAGAGGCCTGTACCAAAGCTCGCTGTTCCTGTTATCAAAGAACCACTGGCCCGGATCAGTCATGCCTTCCTTTACGTTATATACTATATATTTATCTGCTTTATCGTTCCTGTCGGCAAATGCTCCGGGCGGCATGTCCGTAGGATTTGTAAGATACAGTATACCTTTTTTGTCATCCATTCCGATAAGACCTGCAAGCGTCGCACTCCATTCGTGGTATATGAGCAGCTCCGCTGAGTCTGTATCAAGCCATGTTCCAAGGTCATTTCTGTCATATTTTAACGTGGTGCGCTGCGCAGCCGTAGGTTTGGGATCCCAATGTCCCTGACATGCGGGAAGACACTGTTGTTTCCATTCAGACAGATGCCTGTACATCCCGGTTTTAGGCAGGCGCGAACGCATACGAAGCCGGCCGTTTACTTCCAGCACCCTGAAAACACATTTTTTATACCAATGATGCTCTTTGCAGTTCTCATATATCTGAGTATGCAGCATTCCGTTATCACTTATCCATTTTGTGATCAGGAAGCCGCCATAAAGCGTAACAGTGCCTTTTTCTGCGGTTATACTGAGGCCTGAATCCTTTTTGGTAAAAGTAACGGAAACACCAAAATAGCTGCCGCTTATTATTTCTATATTTTTTATTCCCAGTTCTCTCGATCTTTCGACTGCTGCTTCCAAAGAAGCAAGAGGAGACTCATGACTTCCGATACTTCCGTCATTACCTGTCGTTGATACATAGAGTTTTTCCATTGGATATCGCCTCCGTCGTTTATAATATAAATATAGTATATAACGCCTGCTAAAACAAGAATATTAGATTTACAATTGCTTATGCCTTTGATATATTAACTTTCGTCAGATAAACATACAGCGGAGGAAATATTATGTCCAGATCATATATCAACAACGGTTGGAGCCTGCTTGAAAGACCTATAACAGATACAAAAGAAATGCATGACGCTGTTATCGGAACAGAAGATGGCTGGATGTCATGCGATATACCGTGTGATGTATCCATGCCTCTTATAGCTGCGGGCAGGCTTTTAGAACCGACTGTTGCGGATAACTGTTATAAGAATGAATGGATAGAAGACCGTTCCTGGTGGTTTAAAAAGATATTTGATCCAATGGTGATACCAGGATGGAAAGAAGCTGACTGTGTTGAGCTGGTATTCAGTTCATTGGACCTTATAGCCGATATCTTTGTAAACGGCTACTGGATAGGAAACCATAAAAGCTGCCACTATGAATTCAGGCAGAATGTCAGGAAGTACATAAAAGAAGGGGAAAATATAATACTCGTAAGGCTCACGGTAGGTCTGGAGACGGTCCCATATGAGGACCTGGCTGAAGTGAACGGCGCGATATGCACTGAAGAACCCAGAAGAAAAGACAGGGGAGATAAAAGAAGAGGTTTCTTAAGGAAACCCCAATATGTGTTCGGATGGGACTGGTCTCCAAGGATAGCGACCTGTGGCATCGTTGATGATGTATACTTCGAGGTATTGAAAACAGCAGTCATAAGGAATGTGTATATATACACAAAGACCATTTCATTAGAAGAGGCTGTGATAGCAGGTGAACTGGAAATAGAAAATCTTTCGCCTCTTTGCACGAAAGACGCACAGAAGATACGGATAGATATATCATATAACGGTAAGAATACAGCCGCCGCAGAAGTGGATGACCAGCTGCTATGCTCAGGGCTGAATTATATACCTTTCTCCTTAAATATAACGGATCCGATATTGTGGTGGCCAAACGGCATGGGCGGACACGATCTGTATGATGTGGATATATCCATGGTGTGTGATAAGGAAACGGTAACTTATCCCAAAATGCAACTGGGTATAAGGACTATAGAACTTGATCAGCACAGGATCGATGAAAAAAGGAGGCATTTCGCATTCAGAGTAAACGGAACAGAGATATTTTCAAAAGGCGGTGACTGGGTACCTTCCGATCCTATATATGCCAGAGTGGATGACCAGAGGCTGGAGAAGATCATAAAGGAAGCCGGAAAAGCCAACCTGAACACATTCAGGATATGGGGAGGAGCGGTCTATAACCGGGAAAAGTTTTATGAGTTATGCGACCAGTCCGGGATACTGATATGGCAGGATTTCATGTTTGCATGCTCTGCATATCCTGATCATCTTGACTGGTTCGTAGACTTATGCGAAAAGGAGATAGACTATCAGACAAAGAGGCTGAGGAACCATGCATGTATGGCGCTTTTCTGCGGAAACAACGAATGCCACGAGATATTTTCATACGAAAACTTCGGCGGATGGGGTGTGAAACCTAGTAATGAGAAACAATTCGGGTTAAAGATATCAAATAATACAGCAAGAAAATACGTTCATTACAATTGTCCGAAGATCCCTTACTGGAACAGTTCCCCATATGGCGGAGCGGCTCCTCAGAGCACAACGGTCGGAGATGTCCACTATTGGAACGATGCCATGATGTCTTCGGTGATGGAAAACCGGATCACGCCTGAGATATTTGATTCTGTCACGTCAGGATTCATTTCCGAATACGGATATATAGGGCCGACATGTATGGAGACGATAAAGGATTATCACGGCGATGCGGATATAGCAAAAGGAAGCGTTATATGGGACCTGCATAACAATACCATGGAAAAAGATACTGTGGATGCAGGCATAAAAAAACATTATTCAACTGGTGATCTGTCTTTACAGGAGTATGTGCTTTATGCAGGTATGGTGCAGGGTATACTGCTTGGATATTCATTGGAAGCTTTCAGATCAAAGCCATACTGCTGCGGCGGTATATTCTGGATGTTCAATGACTGCTGGGGAGAAGTAGGATGGACGGTCCTGGACTATTACCTTCGAAGAAAAATAGCTTTTTATGCGGTAAAAAGGGCATTTGAGCCTGTTATTATCATATTAAGAAAAGAGAATGGACAAATCAGGGCAACAGGTATAAATGAGACGGATAAGGATATGGAATGCATATGTGAAACAGGCTGGATATCGTATGACGGACAGATGCGTGAAACCCGGAATGTGAAACTTTATTTACCCAAACGCTCCAGATCTGTTGTACATGTATGTGATATGCATGAATATGATCCGGCATACGGGTGCTTTGCGATGATACCTGACACAGACGCGGTCAACGCATCGGTCTTAAGGGAAAATGATATTTGTGAAAGGCATCTTTGCGGGCATGTATCGGCCATAAGGTATTGCGATAAAGGAGACGACCTGGTCATAACAGGAAGATCGGAAGGTTTCGTGCACGGAGCGTATTTTGCAGAAGACTATAAATACTCAGATAACTATTTCGATATGCTGCCGGGTGCGACCAAAGATATAACCGTATATGGCGCAAAAGGGAAAAGGCCTGTACCGAAACAAGTGATAAAATAACTATTGACAAATTACCAATAATTCCTTATTATTACCTTAATAAGTAACAATAAGGAGTAAATTAAAATGGAAATCACCTTTTATACTGTAGATCAGATAGCAAAACTGCTTAAGATACACCCAAAAACGATACAAAGATATATTCGTGAAGGCAAACTCAAAGCGGTAAAGGTCGGGAAAAGCTGGCGTGTTGACGGGCATGACTTAAGTGTGTTTGTCGAAGGCCCGGGCTTACCGGAAAAAGCGACCAGGCCGCTGTCCGAAAGGCATAAGGACAGGATAAGAGTATCCGCTGTAGTAGACATCGAAGTAAACAGCATGAATGAAGCCATGCGTCTGGTCGATATGCTTCAGGCAAACCTGAATGCAAAGCCGCAGGAATACGGGCAGGCTTCTATGACAGCAAACTATCTGGAATCTGAACTGAAGCTCAGGCTTATGCTGTGGGGCAACGAAAAAGTAATAAAATATATGATGGAAGATATTTCAATGATCAATGATATGGAATTTTAAGCGTTACTGATCCTGTGAGTACTCATATTGAATAATATGCGGGCGGATAATATAATTGAGTCTGATATAATATTTAGAGGATAAGGACATTACATGACAACAGAAGAAAAAGCGCTTAAATATCTTGAGGGGGATCTGTTGCTGCATATGAGCATGATCGAACCCATACGCCAAAAACATGCCAGTATACTGTATGCTGACAGTGACGGTGTGCTGATACAGGATCAGGGAAGCGGTGCATATATGCTGTCAGTTATAGACGAAAGTGCGGGAAGAAAGCTTGTATCACTGATCGGCAATGCGGATCTTTTTACCGTGCATCAGAAGTTCCTTGTTCCTATAGTACAGGATAAATTTCATCTTGATATAGTCAAGGACTGTGTACAGGCGGTCTATCTGGATGACAAGCTTTTACCTGTGGATGAAAAAATACAGATACGCGTGCTTGGTCCGGAATACGTCAGCATAGTCGCGCAGAATTATCACTGCGTCGATGATATGGGATATATACAGGATCTTATTGATAACAATGAGATCTACGGCGCGTTCATAGATGGATCGCTGGCAGGATTCATAGGAACACACAAGGAAGGCACTATGGGGTTGCTGGTGGTCTTTCCGCAATACCGCCTCATGGGTGTAGGCACAGCATTGGAAAGCTATATGGTGAACCTGTTCCTTTCACGAAAGCAGGTCCCCTTCGGGCAGGTGCTGGACGGCAATATAAAGTCGCTTGCTCTGCAGAAGAAACTGGGATTCAAAATATCCGAAAAACATCTGTTTTGGATCGACCGTGACTGAGAGGGTGTATAATATTTTATCAGGAGAATATCATCATGAAAAAACAGTATCCATATGATCCGAGACTGCCAAAACCGATAATAAGGTTTTTGGATTACAAGATCCCGCGGTTCATAATCAAACCGACCAGGCGTCTATATGATAAAACAGTGCAATACTATAATTACCCATCGGATATAAAACATACCGATATCGATATACCCTTCGGTAAAGGGACGATCCGTTCATTACTCGTCGAGCCTGTCGGTATATCGGATAATGCCCCGATCATAATTTACTACCATGGCGGAGGCTTTTTCTTCCCTTTGCATATGAACCATATAAACAATGCGATCATGTGGGCAGAAAAAACAGGGGTCAAGGTGATGATGCCAAATTACAGGCTTGCACCTGAAGACCCTTTCCCGACGCCTTTTGACGACTGCTGGGAAACATATAAATATGTGCTGGATAACGCAGAAAAACTGGGTATAGATAAAAAAAGGATCGCAGTATACGGTGACAGCGCGGGCGG
>JBAYNV010000141.1:0-5667 GCA_041678685.1 Clostridia bacterium | reverse complement strand
CAGAAAAAAGGAATGAAATGGCCTCTCTCCATCCTTGCAGGAAACCAATTTGTAGGTTATATAGACTGCAAGATGGAATGGAATACAAAAAAACTTATCGTAAAAGAGAGAAATATATTAAATGCTGCTTTTAACAATTATATAGGTATTGATCATGCAATTCAAGAATTAGCTTCTTTCCATGGAGCTAATAAAATCATAGAAAAGGGGTAATCATATGAGTAGCATTCTCTTAGTCAACAGTAAATTAACCATGAAAACAACATGATTATATCTCCTCCGTTAGGTCTTGCTTATTTATGGGCTTCATTACAAAAGAAAGGAATTTAATTGTTAAATATATTTATAATAAGGTACATAATCAATAGATTACGATGGAGGGTGAACAACTGTGATGCTCACTATATCTTACTCTTTTTTATTTCTCCCGCTGCAAACAGATTATCCTTACCCATTCCGCACACATACGGATTCTGGTCAAAGGTATGACAAAATTCCAGAAAAGCGGCTTTTTGCTCAGGGTCCTTCATGATTTTGCGCAGTATCTCGTTTGGTATAGTCCGCGCATACGCACCGGGTCCGGCTAACCGGATATTATTAACGCCATTTTCACATAATATGCGCGTCAGTTCATCGGGAAGAAAACCATAAGAAATCGGCCATGGTGCACCACCCTTTTCATATTCGGAAATTTCGGTCTCGCCGTTCCCCACAAGCCCGCGTTCAAGCATTTCCATGCACTTTTGTTTATCGACTTTAAAGCCGGAAATAAAGGATTCTTTGTTGCGTATATACCATTGCGCAAACGAATCATCCGTTCTGTCATCTAAGATAAATTGCAGCTTTTGAATCGGATTGCATAGATAGGGAAGCCAGCCAAGCCGCGAATAAACGCTGAGCATAATCCGTTTTTTGCAGATACGTACAAGATTGGTAATAACTTTTTCCTGATTTGGCCATGTATAGGAAACCGGCGCATCGAAGCTCATTACAAGGTCAAAAGAACGGTCTGCATACGCTGATAAATCTTCAAGCGCGCCTTTGACAAAGGTGATGTTATTGATAACTCCGGCTGTCTGAGCAAGTTCAGCGGCTTTATCGAGCATAGGCTGCGATATATCAAAGTGCGTGACCTTACAGCCATGCCGCGCCAGCAAAATGGAAAAACGCCCTGCTCCGGCACCTCCGTCAAAAACGGTTTCAATACCATCTAAATTTGATAACAGTTCTTTTTCGATGTGACTTTTTTGCATAATGTCATCGATAAAAGTTTGCTCCCTTGCAGCTTCCAGTTTGCCTTTGTCCAGCAGATTCCACTGACGCTCGGATATCTTTTGACTATAACTTACTTCATATATATGGTGGCAATATTCGTCGGAATCTTTGTTCCCTAAATCCTTGATTTCGTTTGTCATGATTTCCTTCCTTTCATATGATAATACTCAAAAAAATCGAGTGTCCATAACTAAATTCGTTATAAACACTCGATATGGTCGGAGTGACAGGAGTTGAACCTGCGGCATCTTGGTCCCAAACCAAGCGCGCTACCAACTGCGCTACACCCCGGTGCATTGAGTATTTTACTATACCAATGCGTCAATGTCCATAATTATTTGGTTATTTTCTTACAGTTCCTGCTCTATAAGGTTGGTTTCCTTAATGGTCTTCGTCTTAAGGTCGAACTTATATGACCTCACCTGGTATTTATTGAAAGTGAATACACCTTCCCATCTGATCGCAGGCAGCGTAAGCTTTGTTGCCCTTGTTTCTTCTGAAGGATTATACATACGAATAATATATTCCTTCCCGCTTTCAGACTTCTTGAATACAGGCATGGTTATAACACTATCCGAAAGGATGGCAAATGGTTTTATCTTCCTTCCTTCTCCTGTCGGGAAGAATGAAAGCGCTACAGGTTTCTCATTGTTCACCATAGCTTCTCTTTCGATCGCTTCCTTCCGCTCTTCCGTGTTCCCTGCATTGAAGAAGAATTCATAATCTCTTTCTCCCTGGTCCTGATACGGAGAGAATCTGTCCTGAGGCATGATGTATTTGTTTCTGACAGAAAAATCGGACTTACCCGCTGAATATCCCGGCGATCTGAGCATCGATATCCTTATCTCATTATCCAGTACATCGGATCCGTATGTTCCCGTATTCACTATGCTCACTGCTTTATCTTTATCAAAAAGCATGTTCCACTTATGGCTTACCATTTCATCCCCGTTAGTAAGGAGCATTTCATTTCCGTAAGCCTGCTGGCCCATGTATTTCCCTTTTTCAACAGTGGTCGGAATGGAAAGCTTGAGCATCTTCATCTTCTCGTTCCAGTATACCTTGGCTGTTACTTTTACCTGCGTACCCTTTTTCGGAAGATAATAACGGAGGCATAAAAACGAGTCGTTATACTTCATGACAGCTTCGATCACAGTTCTTACCTCGCCGTCTTCAATTACCCTTACGCTGTCTATCTTATTGCTGTCAAGTATTCCGGAAAATACGTTCCCTTCTTCCTTATCCATGACTTTAAAGAAGCCTTCCGTGTTCCTGAAGCTCTTTTCCTTGAATGCCCAGGAATTCTCGTCATCTTTTATAACTACCGGCAGGAAACCTGCACCTTTTATATAGTCTATGTCGTTTATCTCATACTTTTCCATTGTGCCTGTAAGCTTTGAAATGTGAACGGTAAGATCCTTTGTCTTGAATATGTACATATCCTTTCTGACTTTCATCAAAGGTCTTTCCCTGTTTGGAATGATCTCTATCTTTACGTCATATCTGTTTATCTGACCGGGTTTGAGAGTGGCATAGAAAACGCTCTTTTTTCTCCAGTCGACATTGAAATTGGATGCTTCGCGTTCAACCTGACAGGGTATCTTCCTGCCGTTCTGATAAACGACCGGATCAGCAAACACTTCCCTGTTCTTGTTCTGGTCAGCAAGCTGGAATTCGCATTCCACTATGTATTTCACTTCATACGGATGAGGATTGTATACCAGTATGGGTATTTCCCCGTCTCTGGCGATCTTCTGCCCTCTGCATAAAGCAAGGAACGCCTGCGTCTTTATCTGCTTCAGTTCGGCAAGTCCGTGCCCTGCCAGCGAAATGGCATAATTCTCGACAGGCTGTATCGATGAACCCGGGAGTATGTCATGGAATTCCATGAGCATAAGATCCTTTGATGCCGTTCTTATTTCCTCTTTAGGATATGCCATCAGTTTGGATGCCGTAGCATGAGCGCATATCTTCTCTGTAAGATACAGCTCATTTTCCAGCGTTCTGTGCAGCTGTTTTATCCTTATCTGCGATGTATAGCAGCCTATATATCTGGGATTCAGCGTCCCGCTGTATACGGGGAGCATATTATCATCCAATTCCATAAAATAGTTCTCAGGTACCGAATGCCTTATATCATATTCCTTACTGCTATCATTAAGCTTCGATATCTTCTCATAATCCACCCGCGACGGTCCGCCGCCGTGGTCTCCTATTCCCCACAATACCATGCCTACTTTTCTGGCCTTGTTGAGCTTCATCCATTCCATGATCTTTTCATCCGCTTCCCCTCTGTGGGATTCATAAGAGTTGTAAGCCCTGTGGCATACTATGGCGTCTCCCGAAAAACCTTCCCATTTGAAATCCTCATCGGGAAGATCCAGCATATCAGGTTCCGGCCTGCAGATAAGATACGAATCATAACCGGACTGTTTCATTATATCAACGAGCCCTCTGGTATGCCCGAAAGCATCAAGATTTATGCATGTCCTTGGCTCAACATTGAATTTTTCTTTAAAATATGTTCTGCCTTCCAGTATCTGCCTTACAAAACTCTCACCCGACGGCATATTGCAGTCAGGCTGCAGATACCATCCTCCCATTATGTGCCATTTGCCTTTAGCCACTAATTTCTGTATCCTTTTAAAAAGCTTTGGTTCATGTTTTTCGACCCACTGATACAGCATGGCTTCGTTGTGATTGAATATGAACCCGTCATATTCCTCGCAGAATGAAGCGCATACCCTGAATGTGGAAAGCGTTTCAGCTATGCCTTCTTCCAGTTCCCATAACCATACCGGATCGATATGTGAATTGCAGACAAGATGTAAATTTTTCATTGAACTGACTCCTTCAAACATTTTTCATATACATTTTAATATATGATACACTGATTTGATACATTATTCTAATTTTAGTCTTTAAATTTACTGATTAAATTAAAAAAAGCGGATGATATGATATCAGCCGCTTTAATAATGACCTTTTGATCTACAGTTCGATAGATATCTTCTTGCCAGACGGTTTATACTGCCTGTATTCCACGCCTGCAGCATCGAGCATCATTTCCGATGCTTTAACAAAATCCTCTTCACCGTATTTGTTTTCAAGAAAGATGACTTCCTTTATGCCCTTCTGTATGATCGCTTTTGAGCATTCATTACATGGGAACAGCGTCACGTACAGCTTACTTCCCCGTAAAGCATAACCTTCATAGTTGAGTATGGCATTGAGTTCAGCATGGCAGACATATGCATATTTCGTATTGAGCATGCTTCCCTCCCTTTCCCATGGGAAGTCATCATCGTTACAGCCAACAGGCATTCCGTTATATCCTAACGAAAGGACCCTGTTTTTTGCATCTACGATACAGGCACCTACACAGGTGCCTGGATCCTTACTTCTCATTGAAGACAATATTGCTATACCCATGAAATACTCATCCCAGGATATATAATCTTCACGCTTCATGCATCATGCCTCGAATTTATTGCCGCATTTCATGCATGCTACAGCTTCTTTTGGCATTTCCGCTTTGCAGTTTGGGCATATCTTCATGCCTTTTGCTTCTGCCAGTTCCGCTTTACACGCTTCGATTTCAGCAAGCTTATTGCCGATAGCGGCAAATAACTCTGAAGTGTTTTCGCCCGCATATGCTTTTTTGCCTGCATCACGGTACAGATCTTCCAAATCGATATCAAGGCCTTTCATTTTGATATTCAATTTAGTTGTATCGGTAAATTCTTTGGTTTCTTTAAATACTTTTCTTCCGGCTTCTTTGAGCCTTTTTCCAAAATCGTCAAATCCGTCCATTGCATGTTCCTCCTATTAAATTTTTACATATGTTATTTCTTGTTATTCGCTTTCAGCAGATCCCTGATCTCAGCAAGCAGAACTTCTTCTTTCGAAGGTGCAGGAGGTGCCGTAGGAGCAGGTGCCGGTGCCTCTTCCTTGTTTTTTCTTTCCCTTATTGCTTCCGCTTTAGCCTTCATTGCATTTATTCCTTTGATAATAAGGAAAATGCACAGCCCGATGATCAGAAAATCGATTATAACCTGTATGAATGTCCCATAATTCACTGACGATGTCACAACACCTTCAGCATCCGTGGCCAGTACCCACTTGAGGTCTTTGAAATTGACTTTGCCCATCAGTAAACCTATGAGGGGCATTATTATGTCATTTACCAGTGAAGAAACGATTTTCCCAAAAGCACCGCCGATTATAACGCCGACTGCCAGGTCAATGACATTACCTTTTGTTATAAAAGTTTTGAATTCTGTTAAAATATTATTTTTCTTTTTCTCAGCCATAATATCCTCCCAAAAAATATATTTCTTTATATGAATCATTCTACTACATATGATAAGCACAATCAATAAACATTCAAAT
>JBAYNV010000140.1:0-5866 GCA_041678685.1 Clostridia bacterium | reverse complement strand
GCGCCTATCTCAACTGCGGATGCGCCTGCCATCATCATCTCGATGACGTCAGAAGCGGATCCTATGCCCCCTATTCCTATTATCGGTATCCTGACAGCATCGTATACCTGATACACCATTCTGAGCGCCACAGGGAATATGCAGGGTCCTGAAAGACCGCCGGTCATATTTGCCAGGACCGGTTTTCTTTTACATATATCTATCCTCATTCCCAACAGCGTGTTTATGAGCGCTATGCCCGACGCTCCGGCTTCCTCGCATGCTTTTGCTATTTCCGTTATGTCCGTCACATTAGGTGACAGCTTCATGTATACAGGCTTCGATGTCGCTTTTCTGACAGCCTTAGTGATCTTTGCCGCGCTCTTTGGATCGGTCCCGAAACTCATCCCGCCTTCATGTACGTTGGGGCATGATATATTCACTTCAATTATCCCGACATTATCAACACTATCTAGTCTTTGCGCGCAGTATACGAACTCCTCTTCAGAGAAACCGGATATGTTCGCTATCACAGGTTTTCTGAAATATGTTTTTATATCCCTGAGTTCATGTTCTATGACATGATCTATACCAGGATTCTGCAACCCTACTGAATTAAGCATTCCGGACGGAGTTTCAGCTATCCTCGGTGTTTCATTCCCGTATCTTTCTTCTTTTGTCGTTCCCTTTATGGCAAACGAACCTAAGATGTCAAGATCGTAGAAGTCCTTGAATTCCTTCCCGTACCCGAATGTCCCGCTTGCAGGTATTACCGGATTGGAGAGTGTCAATCCGCTTAATTTCACTCTTAGATCTACCATATTATCTCCTTGGTCTCTAAAACAGGTCCGTCTTTGCATATCCTCTTGTATCCGTATTTTGTCTTGCAGGTACAGCCCATGCATGCTCCGAATCCGCAGCCCATCCTCTCCTCAAACGAATACTGCCCGTCGCATATCGCTCTGTAGTACACGGCTTTTAGCATCTGCTCAGGACCGCAGGCATAGATATAGTCATAAGAAATGCCATTCATAGCATCAGTTACGAATCCTTTTATACCATATGATCCGTCACAGGACGTGACATATGTGATGCATCCGGTTTTTTTAAATTCCTCTTCATAAAATACATCGGCTGCTGAATTGAATCCTAGTATAACGAGCGGACCGTATCCTTTTTCCCTAAGTTTCTTAGCTAAGTAATACAGAGGAGGGACCCCGACACCGCCTCCTATGAGAAGAGGCCTTTTTAAACCCTTATTGATATCAAATCCGTTGCCAAGGCCGCTAAGCATATCAACATCCGATCCCTCAGGCAGCCTTGACAGCATATCCGTTCCTTTTCCCACCGTTTTGTATATCAACGTTATACTGTCATCCGACACATCGCATACCGATATCGGACGGCGCAGGAACAGACCGTCAAGCTGTATATCCATAAACTGACCTGGTGCTTTTATAGCGTCAGTATCACCTTTGAATACAGAACGGAACACGTTATATGTCAGCTGTTTGGTTTCGGTCAGTCTGTATATCGCCATACGATCTCCCCATTGCATATCGTCATAGTATTTCTTCCGTGAACATGCATCCCTTCAAAAGGCGTGCTCTTTCCCATGGAAGCAAAACTACCCGGATCTATAACATACTCTGCGTTTTTATCTATCACGGCAAGATCGCATATTTTACCTTCTTTCATCCCGCCTTCTATTCCGAACAGTTCCCGCGGTTTAAGTGACATCAGAGAAATGATTTTTTCTGATGACAGTATTTTGGTCAGGACAAGCTTTGTGTTAAGTACGGCAAAAGCAGTATCCAGTCCGGTGATGCCGTTTACGCTGCCTTTAAAACCTTTTGATTTTTCATCTTTCGTATGAGGCGCATGATCTGTAGCGATGATATCTATCGTACCGTCAAGCAAACCGAAAATGAGTGCATCCCTGTCGGAGGCTTTCCTTATGGGAGGATTTACTTTGAATCTTCCGTCATCGTATACGTCATCCTCACACAGTATCAGGTAATGGGGAGTTGTCTCGCAGGTCACGCGTACCCCGATTCTCTTTGCCTGGCGGATAAGATCCACGCTCTCCTTTGTAGATACATGGCACACATGCAGTCTGCAGCCTGTTTTCGAACACAGCTCCAGGTCTCTTCTGACCTGCATATATTCGGCTTCCGGCGTGTCTTTATACCGTGCATCTTCGCAATGGGAAGCAATCACCATATGTGCGGCTTTTGCCTGTTTCATGGCCTGCTCCATAACGCTTTCGTCCTGAATGCTGTTGCCGTCATCGGAAAGCGCTATGACATGCCCTGACATCTTCTTCATATCCACAGGGACTTTTCCCAGTCTCCCTTTTGTTATACAGCCGTAAGGGTATACCTTTATGATCGCATCTCGGTTTATGATATCCTGTTCTGCTTTAAGGTTTTTAAGGCTGTCCGGAGCAGGATAAAGATTCGGCATTGTGCATACTGCCGTAAATCCACCTTTTGCTGCAGCCATGCAACCGGTCCTGATAGTTTCTTTATTTGGAAAACCGGGTTCACGGAAATGCACATGCATATCTACAAATCCCGGTATTATGTATTTACCCTTTACATCTATGACCTGATCATCTATGACCTGATCATCTATGACCTGATCTTTCGGATCTACCGGTATATCCATTGCTATCTTTTTGATACAGCCGTTTTCTATAAGGACATCTGATAGATGAAAATGCCCGTTGTCATATGCAAAACCGTTTTTTAATAACATCCTTATTCACCTCCTGTATTTATAACTGATAAAGGCTCACTCCTGTCAAATTATCAGTCTCCGTAAGCTTCACCGCTACCATTTCAGTCCTTGATGTCGGTACGTTCTTTCCTACAAAATCCGCCTTGATGGGTAGTTCCCTGTGCCCGCGGTCTATGAGCACCATCAGCTTTATTTTCCCCGCTCTGCCTATCGCAAGTATCGCATCCATTGCAGCCCTTGCGGTACGCCCGGTAAAAATCACATCATCCACCAGCACCACATTCATGCCCTTGATCTCAAACGGTATATCGGTCGAATTCAATGTCGGATCCTTTGTCAGTTTGGACAGATCATCTCTGTACAGTGTTATATCCAGCTCCCCTACATCTATCTTCGTACCTGTTATTTCCTCAATGTTCTTTGCTATCCTCTTTGCCAAAGGCACGCCTCTTGTCTTTATGCCTACCAGACAAAGCGCTTTTATTCCTCCGTTGTCCTCAATGATCTCATGGGAAACACGTATGAGCGTACGCCTTACAGCTTCCTCGTCCATCAATGTAGCCTTATACTGCATATTTATGACCTCCAAAAAAAATCCTTGTGCGCGCATGCATACAAGGATAGATGATTCATGATCTCATATTAACACCTTGTGGGTATCTCAGCACCGCACTTAAAGTTCTTTTAATATATTATCATTGGCATGAACAGAATACAAGCGCTATTTATCACTTTCCATGAGTCTGTGAATTGCAAAAGCAAATTCCAGTATAATAGGTGGCTTACAGAATTTAGTATTGTTATTCACCACATAAAGAAAATATCTATCGTCAATATCCTTCCGGTCAATGAAGATATGCATATAATAGCTTTATGCTATTTTCGTTAAGAAGTCGTGACCGAGATGAATCATGTACATATGCAACACACCCTCTATTTTAAAGGTTCTGTTATGAATCAATCCTCAGTTCTTTATCATGCTTTCTGTCATTCACTGAAATCAGTCCTATAAATCTTAGAAAGTAACTTGTCTCTTTGTATGATAATACTTTATATACCTGATTTTCGCTTCTCTAATTGCTGTATTATACACTACTAGAATAACTGATTATCTACCGCTATTTTCTTTACTCATGGAAGCTCTGACATATCTATTTCAAAGTAAGCGTCATAGTATTTCAGATACAAAACATCGTCAGGATCAAAATCAAAAGTAAAGTTTGTATATTGATACCCATTATTAGTTTCGTTGTATTTGGATCCTTCTTCAAATATGATGCCTTCTTTTAATGTTTCACCTGTAGAGGTGTCTATCACTTTGACGTTACGCATATAATAGCTCTGTTCATCAGATACTATATGTTTTATCCCGTGATGATAGGTGATCTCATAGGCTTCATCGGTCGTGACATATACCATATATTTATGGTCATCACTGACAGCTAATTCATCAAAATAGATTATATCATCCGATATTTTTATCATATTACCAACATCATCGCCTTCAAGACTGACTCGGTATGTTGCCTCGATTTTAGTTGATGTGTCATTTGCATGCCCGACTATTATGCAATCCTTATCGGAATACAGAGTCCGCATATAATAACTCTGGTCCGGATAATCTACGGTTATCAGGTTCCCGTCATTTATATTATGTATGAAAATACCTTCATATCCGTATCTTCCAAGCTGAGTGTATGCATATCTTGCGCTATCGATAACACAAAGGATTTTGTATCTGGTACCGCTGACATCATTCCTAAGTTTTAATGTCTGTCTTTCACCGCTTATTATATTTTCCAGATAGATGGAATAATCCGATTCGATAAGTTGATTATCAGTATCAGGGAATCTGAATTTATCAGTATCATCAGTTTCTGTCGACTCATCCGGGTATAATTCTGATAATTCTATGTCACCAGTAGATGCAAATTTCATACCATTATCTAAAGTGTACCAATATGTGAATCTGTCATCAGCGGACAGATAATCATATATCACACGTTTATCTGAAAAATCAATATCCGATTCCTCTATCCCGCTAAGGATATTCAGATCATCCTCAGTCTTTATGATCACTAAACTAATGACCTTATCCTCAACAATATCTCCATTCGATGAAGGATATTGGAAAGATACCTTATAATTTTTTACGAATACCCTGTTATACAGGCATAAGCATCCGTCAGTTATATCGTCCTCTGCTTTAGTTTTAAAAGCTGTAATAGTACAGCTGCTTCCATATTTGCTTAAAAGATATTTTCTGATCCAATTCTCAGCAAAATAGAATTCATCCTCCTCTATGAAATATGTGATATTTTTATCTATGATCGTCTGCCTGTCAGATGGGATTTTCTCCTCATAGTAGTCCCCATAGATATTAGATATATGCATTCCTTTCCTATTGAAGAAGTATTCAGCATATGATCCCTTTACACATATTGCCGACATATCTTCTCCACTGTCAAAAGCCATATCAGATATATATATAACATCATTGATCACAGTTATCGATGTTATGTTGTTTTCAGTAAAAGCATTGTCCTTTATAGCCTTTACATTGTCAGGAATGACGATCTCGGTAAGTAAATTCGAACTGAATACTCTGGCAGATATCTCGGTCATTCCTGAGGGAATACTAACAGAAGTAAGTTTGTTGCCGCTAAATGCACCTTCTCCGATATAGCGGATACTTTCAGGTATTTCAACCTCCGCAAGTTGACAATTATAAAAGGCCTCTTCCCCGATTTCTATAATACCATCAGGAATGATCACTCCATATAGATCCAAATACTCAAATGCATTTGAGCCTATTTTCAGAACTGTCATCGCATTAATAATATCAGGTATATTTACATAAGCTCCTCCATCAATGTTATACCCCGTTATTGTTCCGGTAGCTTCATCAAAAGTAAAGTACTCAGCTGCTGTGTATGTTTCAGGCTTTGTAGGTACAGGTGTAGTCACCTCATAGCTTTCTGTTATGTCAGGACTGTAGGTCTCAGTGTTTTTGTCGCATGATGATAAAACAAGCAGAACGACTAATAATATAAGTAATATATGATTCTTTTTCATGTGTTTCATTATATCTCCAGTATACCTTATTATTCTAAATAATCATACTCGAAAGCACCGCACCAGCTGC
>JBAYNV010000139.1:0-5952 GCA_041678685.1 Clostridia bacterium | reverse complement strand
GAAAGCTCCAACACAAAAAAACTTGAAGAGGTGTGCAGGGAAAGATGCGCACGGACATATCTGGTTTCAAGCGCTGAGGAAGTAAAGGGTATCGATATAAAAAACAAAGAAATAGTGGGCATTACGGCGGGTGCAAGCACTCCAGACTGTATTGTCAGGGAGGTAAAGGAAACAATGGATGATAATGTAAATAAGGGGACAAAAAAAACTTTTGAGGAATTGTTGGAAAGTTCCCTGCTGACGTTAAGATCAGGTCAGGTAGTAACCGGTAAGGTTATCGGTGTTAACGAGAAGGAAGTATATGTTGATATAGGCTTCAAGATCGATGGCACAATACCTGCGGAAGAATTTCCGATGGTCAACGGTGAAAGAGCCGTGAAAGTCGGAGATACAGTCGAGATCCTTGTAGTGAGGGTCAGCGACAAAGATGGCATAGTATATCTTTCCAAGAAAAAGGTTGATGAAAGAAAGAAATATGATGATATCAATAAAGCTTTCAGCACCGGAGATGCGGTCAAGGGCACAGTCAAAGAGGCTACATCAGGCGGGCTTATATTGGATATCAACGGTGTTGATGCATTTATGCCCATCTCACAGGTCAGCAATCAGTTCCAGAGAAACCTCCAGAAGTTCATCGGAAGAAAATTAAAAGTAAGGATCATTGAATGTGACCGCAAGAGAAGAAAACTCATAGTCTCAAGAAAGATCCTCATTGAAGAAGAAAACGACAGAATGGAAAAAGAAGTATGGAGCAAGCTGAATGTTGGTGAAATCGTTAAGGGAACAGTGAAAAGCTTTTCCAATTTCGGAGCCTTTATTGATTTAGGTGGCATAGACGGACTTGTACATATCTCTGAAATTTCATGGAGCAAGATATCTCATCCTTCTGATGTATTTCAGCTTGGACAAGAGATAGAAGTTATCATAAAAGAAATCGATAAAGATAAGAGAAAAGTCTCATTAGGATATAGAAAAGCTGAAGATGATCCTTGGTTCAATGCAGCTGAGAAGTTCGCATCCGGGAATATAATGCCTGGTAAAGTAGTCAGGATACTGCCATTTGGAGTATTTGTTGAGATCGCTTCCGGTATCGATGCATTGGTACATATTTCGCAGATCTCAAATAAACGTCTGAAGAGCGCATCTGAAGTTCTTGAAGAAGGACAGATGGTGGATGTAGCCATAATCGACGTTGATCTCGAGAATAAGAAGATCAATGCAAGCATTAAAGCTGTGCAGCCTTATGATCCGAAACCTACTCAAGAAGACATCGAAAGAGATCAGCAGAGAGAAGAAAGAAGACAGCAGAACCTTAAAGAACGTACCGATAAATTCGTCAAGAGAGTTGAACATGCGGAAAATGCTCCTTCAAGAGAACCTAAGGAAAGAGTTACGAGAAAACCACGTGAGGAACAGCTTCCTATAAGCCATGAGGAAGTTCTTAACAATAAGATCGGTTCACTGCTTGCTGATTTCAAATTCGATCAGCCTGATGAAGACGTAAAGGACGATAGCAAAGATAAAGAGTAATTACATATAACTGATCATACAAAATGCAAAAGAGGAATCTTTTGCATTTTGTGGTATATAGAGATAAACTACTTATATGGAGAATATAAATGGAAACACTTGAAACAATGTCAAAAGAGGAGCTTCTGAAAGTTTTAAAATACAGAGAAGACAGGATCAAAGAGTTGGAAAAAGAGATCTCTCTCTATCAGAAGATCATAAATGAATTAAAACAAAAATATCAGGAACAGGTAAGGTAAATGATGGGTATGCAAAATTTCAAAGATCATAATGAATATATCGATCATCTTAAAACGCAGAAGGTAGCCATAATAGGTCTTGGAATCGGTAATATCGATCTTTTCAGGTTGCTGGCATATAAAGGCGTCCAGGTAACCGGTTTCGATAAATCGGAAGATCAGGGAGCATTGATAAATGAACTGGCGGCATATCCAAATGTGAGTTTCTCTCTTGGCAGCGATTATCTTTCGCATCTGAAAAACTATAATGTCATCTTTAAGACGCAATCCATGAAAAGAGATACACCTCCATTTCCTGATGAGGTCAAAAACGGAGCTATATTGACCTCTGAGATGTGGGAATTCATAAAATACTGTAAAGCTAGGATCATAGCGGTTACCGGAAGCTCGGGTAAGACGACCACTACAACAGTGATAGGGGAGATATTGAAAGAGCAGGGATATAAAGTGTGGGTCGGAGGAAATATCGGTACACCGCTTTTTCACAGACTTGATGATATTAAGAAGGATGATTATGTGGTTCTTGAACTTGCTTCATGCCAGCTTCAGATGTTCAAAGATAAGAGTCCGAACATATCGGTAGTTACGAATGTAACACCAAATCATCTTGATTTTCATGATGACTATGATGATTATATTCATTGTAAAAGCATAATATTCAGATATCAGCATGAAGGTGACAAAGTGATATTAAATGATGATTATGACATAACGCGGAGCTTCAGGGATATTGCCAAGTCAGATGTGTATATGTTTACCAGACAGAAGGAGTATGAGTCGGGTAATGGTGCATATGTCAAGGACGGTGCGATCTATGTGATCAAAAACGGCGTAAAGCAACGCATTCTGGAAACAAAAGACATATATCTGGTCGGTGCGCATAACATAGAAAATTATATGGCCGCGATTCTGGCTGTTTATGATATCGCAGATAAGGAAACTATCGTAAAAGTGGCCAGGGAATTTAAGGGAGTGGAACACAGAGTGGAATTCGTCAGGGAACTGAAAGGCGTCAGATTTTATAATGACGCAATCGGTACAACGCCGTCAAGAACAGTAGCGAGCCTTAATTCATTCAGCCAGAAGGTCATACTGATAGCAGGCGGCTATGATAAGCATATACCATATGATATCATGGGTCCGCTCATAAATGAAAAAGTCAAAGCTCTTGTACTGATGGGCCAGACAAAAGAAAAGATAAAGGAAGCATATAAAGCATATGGCTGCACTGTGCCCATCAGAGAAACTGATGATCTTGCAGATGCCGTTAAAGAAGCTTACAGTATGGCTGTTTCAGGTGATGTGGTCATATTATCTCCTGCAAGCGCAAGCTTTGATATGTTTAAGAATTTCGAAGTAAAAGGCAATTTATATAAAAAAATAGTGATGTCATTATAATATTGGGTTGGAGCAGGTGTTTATGAAAAAATATGTCATATCATTAGATCAGGGAACCACCAGCAGCAGAGCTGTTGCTTTCGATCATGAAGGCAATATCGTAGGTTCGGTAAATAAGGAATTCAAGCAGTTTTTCCCAAGTCCCGGCTGGGTAGAGCATGATCCGTATGATATATTGCAAAGCCAGATGGGTGCTCTTTTCGAGCTTTTAAAGCAATACAACATAGAAGGCAAGGATATTGCAGCCATAGGTATAGCAAATCAAAGAGAAACAATAGTCGTATGGGACAGCCAGACAGGGAAGCCTATCTGTAATGCTATTGTATGGCAATGCAGAAGGACAGCAGGTATATGCGAGGATCTGAAGAAAAACGGCTACTCAGAAATGATAAAGAGGAAGACCGGACTTATACTTGACGCGTATTTCTCAGGTACGAAAATAAAATGGATTCTAGACAATGTAGAAGGCGCAAAAGAAAGAGAACTTCAATGCGGTACGATAGATACATGGCTCATATATAACCTGTCAAAAGAACGCTCACACGTCACCGATATGTCTAATGCATCCAGGACCATGCTGTTCAATATAAACACACTCGACTGGGATGATGAGATATTAAAAATCATGGATATAAAAAGATCGATGCTTCCGAAGGTGGTCTCATCTTCGTCGGTAGTCGGGCATATGGATATAGACGGATCAGAGGTTCCCATAGCAGGTATCGCGGGTGACCAGCAGGCTGCATTATTCGGACAGACATGCTATGAAGTAGGAGATGTGAAAAATACATATGGAACAGGCTGCTTCATCCTGATGAACACAGGTGATAAACCTGTATTTTCGGATAAGGGGCTTATTACAACTATTGCGTGGAATGTGGAAGGCAGAACCGAATACGCACTTGAGGGCAGTATATTCAATGCAGGGTCCTCAGTACAATGGTTAAGAGATCAGATGGGTCTTGTTACCACTGCAGCTGAAACCGAAGAAATGGCCTTGAAGGTCGATGACAGTAATGATGTGTATTTTGTACCTGCTTTTACCGGTCTGGGTACTCCTTATTGGGATATGTATGCCAGAGGAGTTATCATAGGCATAACAAGAGGTACGAATAAAAATCATATAATCAGAGCCACACTTGAATCGATGGCATATCAGACCATGGATGTAATAGACTGTATGCAGGAAGATTCCTCGATCGGGCTCAAAGGCCTTAAGGTCGACGGAGGCGCGAGCGCAAACAACTTTTTGATGCAGTTCCAAAGCGATATTTTAAATGTGGAGGTTGCACGGCCTGCAGTCAAGGAGACCACAGCATTAGGCGCAGCATTCCTTGCTGGTCTTGCCGTCGGGTTCTGGCAGGACAAGGATGAATTAAAATCTATTATAAAAAAAGACAGGATATTCATTCCAAAAGATTATTTCGACAGGGAATACAGAAAAAAAAGATGGCATGAAGCCATCCAAAGGTCAATGAACTGGAGCAAATAAACAAATACTTAATAATAAAAGTCGTGATTTCCTATCGATTTGTAATATGAGCAGGCTTCTTTTATCCATAAACTTCTTGCGATCCTGGGATTGAAAAAGAATAAACACCAGCCGACATTGTTATATCCTTCTAAAGCAGCGACAGCTGCGGAAATTGCTGTATCAGACGGAGTATTGTATATGGTACCAGCTGATACTGGTGTAAACTGAATGCCGCCGTTATCGTCAAATATGACACCGTATATGGTATCAGGGAATGAAGGATCAGCCATACGGTTCAAAACAACATTCGCAACAGCGACCATCCCTTCATATGATTCAAATCCTGCTTCAGCGTATACTATACGCGAAAGCCAGTAGACATCTTCATATGTATAAGATGCATTATAGGAAAAGGAATCTTTAGTTATCATAACCGCATCGCATACTTCATCATAAAGCGTTTTCAGATTTAACGAATCACACATGACTTTAAGCGATGCATAAATTTTTCCGTTATATATAAGGCTGGTTGCAGGGGATCTGAGAATAACTTCATTTTTTAATATATAGTTAGTACCTGCATAGACTGTGTATACATTGGCAGAATCACTTACAGTCGCAGATCTTGAAATATCATTCCATTCGATATTGAAATCACCGAAGTAATTATAAAATTCGGTGACAGATACGACAAGATATCCGTTTACTATCAATATATCATTTTTAAAATCAATATCTTTATAATCATAGATTATAGGTGACCTGCTAATATAATATTCTACATCGTACGGATATATCTCAGCATCCGCAGAAACATCTAACGCTGTTAGAGGTGAAAGTATAAATATGATAGCTAGTATGATCGTGATCGCTCTTCTTAGTCTCAAATCTTCTCTCATTATTTTGCTATGATACACGAAAACAAATCAATTTGCAAGCCCAAATGTTAAAAAACTATGAATAATGTGTGAACAGGGGTTAATAATTGGGAAAAATGTATCCTATGTTCTATCAAAATAAGTATATTAACCATCCGTATCAGGTCTAATATTTACCGGGTGCAGATTGCTCAGATACAGTTTTTTATCTTTTTAAAAAAATAAAAAAATATTTTAAAAACGTATTGACAAGCAGAAATAGGTGATGTATATTACTTAATGTATAACCTGAGTTTTGCAGTAGTAACGAAAAAAAGTACCCGATTATCCAGTGTTTAAAAGGATTATCGGGTTTTATGTTTTTTCAAAAGATGTTGTGTATTTTGAATTATTCCTTGTGTTTTAAAATTTTCTTTATTTCCCCCAGCGACAT
>JBAYNV010000138.1:0-5990 GCA_041678685.1 Clostridia bacterium | reverse complement strand
GATACGTGGAGGCCAAGCAATGATATCTACGGTATTTTCCCAATGATAATCGGAAGCCTTTATGTTACCGCAGGCGCATTGGTAATTGGCGTACCGACAGGGATACTGACTGCAGTATTCATGGCGGATTTCTGTCCGAAGAAATTTCATAAATATCTGAAACCCCTTATCGATCTGCTTGCAGGCATACCGTCGGTAGTATACGGATTTTTCGGGCTGATGGTGATAGTGCCTTTTATTCGGAACAATATAGGAGGTAACGGTACAAGCATGCTTGCCGCCTCAGTAGTATTGGGGATAATGATACTTCCTACTATCATAGGGATGTCCGAAGCAGCCATAAGAGCTGTCCCCAAAAGTTATTATGAAGGAGCTCTTGCACTGGGCGCAAGCCATGAACAAAGCGTATTCTTTGCGGTCCTGCCCGCGGCAAGATCAGGGATCATGTCAAGCGTCATACTTGGAATGGGAAGAGCCATAGGCGAAACGATGGCAGTCGTAATGGTCGCAGGCAATCAGGCAGTGCTTCCCTCAGGCATACTGAAAGGATTGCGAACGCTTACAGCGAATATCGTTCTGGAGATGGGATATGCCGCGGATCTGCACCGTGAAGCGCTCATAGCTACCGCGGTCGTTCTGTTTGTGTTTATTCTCATAATCAACCTCATTTTCTCCATGATGAAAAGGAGGACAAGATCATGAAAAGCGCAAAAAGGATATCACTGTTTTTAAGGATCATCGTATATGGCTTTGCGGCTGTCACAGTCTGCACTGCAGTGGCAATAATAGGATATATACTTATAAAAGGCGTACCGAATCTGTCTTTGGATCTGTTTGCGCTTGAGTATAACTCAGATAACGTCTCCTTGTTCCCTGCTTTGGTAAATACCTTTACGATGACTGCTTTATCGCTTCTCATCGCAGCGCCGCTTGGTATATTTTCCGCGATATATCTTGTTGAATATTCAAAAAAGGACAGCAAGCTCGTACCGATAATAAGGCTGACGACTGAAACTCTGTCGGGCATACCTTCGATCATATACGGGTTATTCGGTTTTCTTCTGTTTGCTTCAACACTGGGGTGGGGATACTCGATGCTTGCAGGAGCTTTTTCCCTTGCCATAATGATATTGCCCGTAATGATCAGGACTACGGAGGAATCACTGAAAAGCGTACCGGATACATACAGAGAAGGAAGTTATGGGTTAGGCGCGGGTAAATTACGTACTGTTTTTCGGATAGTTCTGCCTTCGGCAATACCCGGTATATTAGCGGGAATAATACTGTCGGTAGGCCGTATAGTGGGAGAGACCGCAGTCCTTATATACACTGCAGGTACGGTAGCGCAGATACCCGGCTCCCTGATGGGTTCAGGCAGGACTCTTGCAGTGCATCTGTATGCGCTCTGGTCCGAAGGCATGAATCCGGATCAGTCATATGCAACAGCCGTCGTCCTTCTTGTGATAGTGGTAATACTGAATGCTCTTTCCTCATTTATAGCCAGGAAATTAAAGAAAGGTGATACGAATGAATAAATTCCAGATAAAAAACCTGAATCTGTATTATGAAGCTTTTCAGGCTTTGAAAAATGTTAACATGAACATACCGGCAAATGAGATAACGGCATTCATAGGACCGTCAGGCTGCGGTAAATCCACTCTGCTTAAGACACTGAACCGCATGAATGATCTTATCGAAGGATGCAGGATAGAGGGTACCGTGCTTATGGACGGTATCGATATATATGGTAGTCTTGATGTCAATCTGCTTAGGAAACATGTGGGGATGGTTTTCCAAAAACCCAATCCGTTTCCTATGAGTATCTATGACAACATAGCTTACGGGCCCAGGACGCACGGGATAAGGTCAAAAGCAATGCTTGATGAAATAGTGGAACGCTCACTGATAGATGCCGCAATAATGGAGGAAGTAAAAGACAGGCTGAAAAAGAATGCCCTGGATCTGTCAGGAGGCCAGCAGCAGAGGTTATGCATTGCCCGCGCTCTGGCTATTGAACCTGAAGTGCTTCTGATGGATGAACCGACGAGCGCTCTGGATCCTGTATCTACATCCAAGATCGAGGACCTTGTGCTGGATTTAAAAAGTAAGTATACTATTATCATCGTTACTCACAACATGCAGCAGGCTACCAGGATCTCGGACAAAACGGCTTTCTTTCTCCTAGGAGAAGTGATCGAGATGAATGATACCGAAAAACTGTTTTCTAACCCGGACGATAAAAAGACGGAAAACTATATAACAGGGAGGTTTGGTTGATGCGTAACAAATTTGAAACACAGTTGGATCTGTTGAATAACAGTCTGATCTCGATGGGTGCGTTATGCGAAAATTCGATCGCTAACGCAGTAAAAGCTCTGCAGAACAACGATCTGATCCTTGCAAGGGACGTAATGGAATCCGTAAAAGAGATCAACCAGAAGGAAAAGGACATCGAATCCCAGTGTCTGAGGCTCATTTTGCAGCAACAGCCTGTTGCAAGCGATCTTCGTCTCATATCCTCTATTTTAAAAATGATAACGGATATGGACAGGATAGGGGTGCAGGCAGGGGATATAGCCGAGATAGTAACTTATACGGACCTGTCAGCAAGCAAGGACAGCACGCATATCGCTGACATGTCTGAAGCAACGATAAAGATGGTATCGGAAAGCATAGACGCTTTCGTTAAGAGGGATCTGGATCTGGCGCACAGGGTCATAAAATATGACGATGTAGTGGATGATCTGTTCACCAAAGTTAAAAATGGCATCGTCTCTCTTATCGTCGATGACAAAAAGCACGGTGAACAGGCAGTGGACACCCTGATGATCGCAAAGTACCTCGAAAGGATAGGTGACCATGCCACGAATATCGCGGAATGGGTGGTTTTTTCAATAACAGGAACGCATGTGAAAGTGTGATCATATGATCTATTGCACCGAAGACGACAAGGGAATAAGGGAACTTATAGTGTATACGCTCAGCAATACAGGTTTTGAAGCGCAGGGATTTGAATGCGGTACAGATCTGTTCGCCGCTATGAACAACAGGCTTCCGAAGCTTATACTGCTGGATATAATGCTGCCGGGAACAGACGGGATATCTATACTTAAAAAGATCCGTTCCGATCCGAAAACAAAAAAGATCCCAGTTATTATGATAACCGCAAAAGGTACCGAATATGACAAAATAATCGGTCTCGACAGCGGAGCGGATGACTATATCACGAAGCCTTTCGGTATGATGGAGCTTGTATCCCGCATCAAAGCCGTATTGAGAAGAGCGGACATCGCAGATAATGATGATGAATATACTGTAGGCGGGCTGAATATAAATATTAAAGGCCATACCGTGACCTGTGAAGGCAGACCTGTCAGCCTTACACTTAAGGAATTCGAGCTTTTAAGATATCTTATACAGAATGAAGATATCGTCCTGACACGCGATATGCTTCTTATAAATATCTGGGGTTACGATTTTACAGGCGAGACCAGGACTGTGGATGTTCATATACGTACGCTTCGGCAAAAACTGGGACCATGCGGGAATATGATCGGAACAGTACGCGGAGTCGGATATATCATAGGGAGTAAAAAATGAAGAGAAAGATATTCTGGAGCATACTGTTTGCATCAGTAATAATAATGCTTCTTACCGCATCAGCGATAATAGCCATCATGTATGGCAATACAGCAAACGAGGTCAAAAACGAAGTAAAGGCAGAGACTATGTACATAGCCCAGGCTCTTGAAGCTCTGGATAATTCCGGTGTTGCAATACATGACTATATCATTTCTGTAGGTAATGAAAGCATAAACCGGATAACGCTCATATCATCAGACGGTTTTGTTATGTATGATAACTATGCCTGGGTTGAAAATCTTGACAATCATCTGTCAAGACCTGAAGTGATCTCAGCTTTGGAAACCGGCAGCGGAGAAAACACGCGGTTATCTGATACATTAGGAGAGAAAACATACTATTATGCAGTAAAACTTGAAAACGGGAACATATTACGTGTGGCAGTTACAACAAAAAGCATCCTTGGGTTGATGAGGAATTTTGTTGTCTGGTTCATACTCATATCTATCTGCGTTCTCATTGTCGCTATCATGGCCGCATGGCTGCTGACAGATACCATAATAAAACCTATCAACCGGCTGGATCCTAACGATCCTCTTTCAAATGACACATACAGCGAGCTGTCACCTCTTTTAAGCCGGATGGAAAAACAAAAGAACGAGATATCCAGGCAGTTCAATGAAATGAATGAAAAACAGAAGGAATTCGATTTCATAACCGGGGGGATGAGCGAAGGACTTGTCATATTCGGCAATAACGGATCAGTGCTCTCGGCAAATAAAAGCGCTAAGAAGATATTAGGCGGAGACGGGCGTTTTTATACCGAATTGTGCCGTGATATCCATTACCTTAAGGTGATCGATGATTCACTTCATGGAAAACCGGCAGTAACAAAAATGATAAAGGATAATCTTGTTTATCAGCTGTCTGCCAATCCTGTCGAAGGCAGATCTAAATCATATGCATCCGTGCTGTTCATAGTTGATATAACGGAAAGGGAAAAAGCTGAAAAGATGCGCCGAGAATTCTCAGCCAATGTGTCACACGAATTGAAGACCCCTCTTACATCAATAATGGGTTATGCTGAGATCATATCCAACGGTATAGCAAAAAAATCTGACATTCCTCAATTTGCACGACAGATCCACAGTGAAGCCGAACGCCTGCTTTCAGTAATAGAGGATATCATAAAGCTGTCCCGTCTCGATGAACAAGACCTTAAGCAGGAATTTACAAATGTGGAATTGTCTGCTCTTTGCAGATCGATCATTACACAGCTTACTGAAAAGGCATCGCAATCGGGCATCACGATGACTTTTACCGGAGACCCTGTAGAAATTTCGGGATTCAGGCCTGTGCTTCATGAAATGATATTCAACCTTTGCGATAATGCAATAAACTATAACAAACCCAACGGTGAGGTCGCCGTCACTCTTGTAAGGCTTGATAATACAGTATCGATTTCAGTTTCAGATACCGGAATAGGGATCGCTCCCGAACATCAGAAACGGGTATTCGAACGCTTCTACAGAGTGGATAAAAGCCACTCCAAGGAAACAGGAGGTACCGGACTGGGTCTTTCAATAGTAAAGCATGGCGCAATGCTGCATGATGCCGAGATCATCCTTGAAAGCAAGCCGGATTCTGGGACAACAATAACTTTAAATTTCACAGCTGTTTCATAGATCATATATATTAAATCAGAAAACAGGAGGATATATGCACTGACCTTTGCCAAGTAGACAAATAATTAAATCAAAAATCCATACTAAGTGCCTGGCATCTAAGGGTTGGCATCTTGAATACTATTTTCTAATATTTCAAATTTATATTCATCACCCAAATAGGGCATGGGCGTCATATAAAGTTCATCTCTACTTGTACATTGTATACCTTTTGTAACAAATTCATCATTTTGCATTTCATATATTACTTCAATATCTAATATTGCTACAAACCTCCCGTTCTCTGTATTTCTCAAACAAAGATTAATTATTTCATTAATTCCATTATTCACAATATTTGAAGTAAAGTATTCACCATAATCAATTTTGAAATCAGGTTTAACTGTATCAGAGGATATCTTTATTACTATTTGATCATTAGTATTTATATTTTTTATAGTAGCAAGGCAGGCTTGTCCGTTTTCTATATATTCAATATTATACTCAAATTGACTTTCTATAATGTCGAAAACTGAATTTGTAGAAAACGGTATCTCTTCAAAATCTTTTTCTTTATATATATGTACATATCTTTTTTTCCTATAAGTAACGACAGGAGCCGGATCTAATACAATTTCATTTTCCCCGTCATTATTAAAATCTCTTACAGTACATCCTACATCTCTTGATGGAGACATATCGTTAATTAAATAGTATATTTCATCATTTCTTATAGCTAAATAT
>JBAYNV010000137.1:0-5995 GCA_041678685.1 Clostridia bacterium | reverse complement strand
GCCCCTATCATGGCTATCACCCAGTATGTATCTATAAAGAACCTTTTTATTTTCACCTGCGGCTTGAACAGCACACATGCGATCATCGATATACAAGTTAGTGAACCAATATTTATAGCAGCCTGCATTAATTCTCTCCAAATTAAAACTGCAGCTAAGCCACAGTTTTCCAGATAATATTAGCACTTCTGTTTATTAAGTCAACTGATTCTGATAAAAATCTCTTTTGACAGCAATACTCCGAAAATTACGTTCATTGTACTACATCTCCGATCATACTGATTGCTTCTTCCCTTTTGGCATCTGTCAACAAAAAAAGTCGAATTTAACGTACATTGTACGAGAAATTCGATTTCTTTCGATTCGTTTGAAGACCTGTTTGAATAATCCCCATACTGCTTTCTTGTTTTATGCGTTTCTTATTTTCCGCAATAGATTTTTATAGCATCACTCATGAATCTTGCTGTACCGTCACCAAAACGGTCTATATTCATGGTGAAGCGTTCGTCAGCTACATACATTTCACCCAGACCGGCAAGGATCTTCAAAGTGCAGTTGTAGTGATATTTCGTGATATGATCCTGCCACCTCTTCACAAGCTTCTGTACAGCAGTAGCTGATGGCTCCTTGTCCATGTTATCTGCAAATTCCTTAAAGATCGCATCGGCCTCGTAAGAAATGGCAAGCTCTTTTTCATCCGTATAAGAGGCGTGCTTTTTTTCATTCTCCGAATATGCTTCCGTCTTTCCCCATCTTTCTCTCACTTCGTCTGCATATCTCTGTTTTTCAGCTTTTATGTCCGTTATTGTTTTTTTCTTATCGCTCATTTCTTTTCCTCCTAATGTTTCGTCGACGATCGCTATAAGTTCATCGATGTGCTGTTTTTTAGCCAGCAGCAATTCCCTGTGGTCCCTTAAAGCCTGTCGCCTGTCATAATCGGGTTTCCGGAAAATATCATCTATATCCTTAAGCGAAAGATCCAGCTCACGATAGAACAGTATCTGCTGCAGTTTTGATATTGCATCACTGTCATATAACCTGTATCCGGCATCAGTCAGCTCCGATGGCTTCAACAGTCCTATCACATCATAGTAGTGGAGCGTGCGCACGCTTATATCAAAGATCTTTGCTGTCTCGCTTACAGATAATTTCATATCTTCCTCCCTTTCGACAACATCCTACACTATTACGTAAAGTCAGAGTCAATAGTAATTTTGCAAATTACGTGATTTGATATGATAATAATAACATTTCGCAAATATTTTATATATCAGATATAATATGTATATGGCTAAAGGGAATGCAGAAAAAATTTCAGAGTATATAACGCTGCCATGTGTATTTGATGATTTTATCGAACTGCCTAAACTTGCAGATGACGAGATCGAACTTGTCTGCATAAAGAGAAAACCAGCGATACCCGAAATCAAATATGTTCCCTCATATGTATTTGAGATACGGAGAAATGGCATCAGGATAGGTGAGATAGGGCTTCGCATAGGATATACTGAGGGGCTGTATTATGGCGGCAACATCGGTTATGCGGTCGACGGTCCTTACAGAGGCCATGGTTATGCGGCTAAAGGCTGCAGGCTTCTTGTTCCGGTAATGAAAGCGCATGGCATGAAAAAGGTCGTGATCACGAATGAACAGCATAATATACCTTCTATGAGAACATGCGAGAAGATAGGAGCACGCCTTATCGATGTGGTAAAGCTCCCTGCATGGACTTCCCTATATCAGGAAGGCCAGCGTTATGTGAATATATATGAATGGAGCTTTGAATAATGGCTGTGCAATATGCAGATCAGGATAACAGTATACTTTCACTCATATCTTCCGTGGCTGTACATTACGGTGTGAAAACAGACCATAAGACACTCCCTGTATTTGACCGGCTGCTTGCCAAAAACTACAGGAATGTTGTGGTAATGCTTCTTGACGGTATGGGAACAGAAATACTTAATAAGCACCTTGATGAAAATGCATTCCTGCGGCGAAATATGAAATGCGTTATATCCTCTGTATTCCCTTCAACGACCACCGCGGTAACTATGTCTATCGAAACCGGGCTGTCGCCGATAGAACATGGATGGCTTGGCTGGAGCCTTTACTTTCGGGAGCTTGACGCAAATGTAAACATTTTTCCCAACACACTCAGCGGATCGACCGGTATGCCGGCAGCAGCATACAATGTAGCATTAAGATATGTCCCATTGAAATACATATATGAAAAGATCAGTGAAGCCACAAAAAGCCGTGTTACAGCTGAGAAGGTATCATATTTCTCTTCTTATCGCAGTACCAGTTTTCAGGAGATATGTGACACTGTACTAAGATTATGCAATGAAGACAGGGAAAGATATATCTATGCATACTGGCATCAGCCTGATTATGATATGCATGAATTCGGCACAATGCACAGAATAGTTGGAGAAGACATAAAAAAGTTCAATGATGAGATAGAAAAAACATGTAGATCGCTGCATGATACGCTTCTCATAGTTACCGCCGATCATGGCCTTATCGATACGCAGTGGCGCTATATATGTGATCATCCTGATGTTGCCAAATGCCTGTCCAGAAGACCTTCGATCGAATCCAGAGCGCTTACGTTTCCGATAAAAGACGGTATGCATAAGCAATTCGAATACGCTTTCGATAAAGCATTCGGTGACTGTTATATGCTGTTTTCAAAACAACAGGTTCTGGATAAGTTACTTTTCGGAAGCGGTACCCCTCATATACGTAGCCTCAATTTCATCGATGATTATCTCGCAGTCGCAATAGGCGGCACCAGTATAGACTACTGTCCTCCCGCAGATCATCTCATATTCAAAGCAGCGCATGCAGGCATGACTTCCGATGAGATGAATGTGCCGTTTATCGCTGTAGAATGTATATGAAAACCGCATCAATAGAAATCCATTGATTGATATTCATCTATGTGATATTGTTATATCAGGAGCGGATCATATAGGTCATTTGTATTAGGCAGTTATTTAAAAAGCATATTATTGTACTGAAAAAGCAAACATGAATAAAGAAGAGACCATCAAAGAGCAGAATACGAATAAACGATTTCAGAAGCTACTTTATATAGCATTCATAATCATGCTTATAATCGTTGGAGCACTTTTAACTGTTCTCACGTGGGAAACAAGTATCAACGCTACCGAGGAGAGGATGATCGAACTGGCAGAATCTACTGAAGCCTGTCTCTCTAAAGAGTATATTTCAAAACTGACCGGCAGTGAGGACGATCTGGTACTTGAGGAATATATAGCATTAAAAATCAGCCTTATATCGTTCATAGAAGTAAGTAATGATATCCGTTTTGCATACCTTTATACATTAAAAAACGGCTCTCTGTATTTCCTTCTGGACTCCGAGCCTGCTGACTCTGCAGATTACTCACCTCCCGGACAGCTGTATTATGAAGCATCTCCAATAGAATATATGCCATTTGAAAATGGGAATACGATGATCACAAAACCCACTACCGACCGCTGGGGCATATGGGTAAGCGTCCTTGTGCCGGTTTCAGATCCCTCTACCGGCAGGATCATCGCGGTCTTTGGAATAGACTGCCCTAAAAATGTTTATTATGCTGATGCAATCAGGGAGACCCTAAGTGTTGCATTGATCTGCGCCTGTATAAGCCTGATTTTTATCTTCATGCAGAATACATATACAAAAAATGTTGAACTGAGAAGTGAAAAACAAAAATTACTTGCAACAGATGAAAAGCTAAGAGAAAGCCAGACTCTGTTTAAGGCCATATTCGATCAGGCTATGATCGGGATCGCCATCGGTGGCGGTGACAGCTATATCCTTTCATCCTCATCGGGATTACCTAGTATAAACCCTATGTTTGAAAAGATACTGGGAAGAAGCAAGGAAGAACTGACAAGCATGAAATGGGCGGAATTGACCCATCCTGATGACCTTAAGCTTGATCTTGAAAATTTCAGGAAATTCCAGGCCGGAGAAATCGACGGTTATGATATGGAAAAGCGGTATATGAGACCTGACGGAACGGAAGTATGGGTACAAATGTTCATCTCACCGCTCAAGTTCAATAACAACAGTAATATCAGCCATTTATGCGTGATCGAGGATATAAGCAAACGTAGAAATATGGAAAAGGCTCTCTTTGACAGTGAACGCAGCAAAAACATACTGTTTGACAATCTTCCCGGCGTGGCATACAGGTGCAGGCTTGACAAGGACTGGACAATGCTGTTTATGTCACAGGGCTGCAGTGAACTTACGGGATATACCCCTGAAAGCCTTATCAACAACAGGGACATATCATTTAACGAACTGATAGTCCCTGCATATCGAGAGAAGATATGGAACAAATGGATACATTTAATAAATACTCACGGTAAGGTACAGGATGAATATGAAATAATCACAGCATCCGGTGAGTCAAAATGGTTATTCGACCAGGGGCAGGGGGTATATGATGAAAAAGGTACCCTGATAGCAGTCGAAGGGATGATGATCGATATCACCAAGCGTAAGCAGCAGGAAATAAAGATAAGATACATAAACGAACATGATCAGCTTACGGGATTATATAATCAAAGATATTTTATTGACAGCCTTAACCGTGAATTGGGAAACAGCACTGATGCGCACAGAGCCGTCTTATTGATCAATATCAGGAGATTCAGTCTGCTGAATCTTACGCATGGATATCTGTATACTGAAAAACTGATCCTTGAACTATCAAAGAAGCTTTCCTCGTTATCTGATGATGATCACATGCTGTTCCATCTGACTACTGACAGATTCGCGTTTTATGTGGATGATTATGAAGACGACAGCGAACTTGTGTCACTTTGTGAAAACATCATAGCATCACTGAATGAAACAATAGAATTCAGAGCTAACGGAGGGAATATCGGGATAGTTAAGATCGGCCACCGTTCTGATACGGCAGAAAGCATATTGAAAAACGCTGCGATCGCTGCAGAATCTGCAGGCGGTGCACAGGCTTTCGGTTATTGTTTCTTCGACAGCAGGATGGAATTAAAGATATTGCGCGAGGAAGTCATCAAAAATGACCTCCTTGATATATGTAACGGCAGCACTGATGTAGATTTTTATCTGGAGTATCATCCATTGCTCGATTTAAAGACAGACAGGATCTACGGTTTTGAAGCTCTCGCCCGCCTGAAAAGCAGCGAGCTTGGTATTGTCCCCCCCATAGAATTCATATCCATAGCAGAAAAGAAACAGATAATTGTCCCTTTGGGCAGGAAGATAACATTTATGGCATGCAGTTATCTGAGAAAGCTTATAGAAATGGGTTTTACAGACATGAAGATGTCGGTCAACATTTCCGCAATGCAGATACTGAGGGAAGACTTTATAACTGATCTTCTGGATATTATAGAGAAGACACATATAACACCGTATAACCTTTGCATAGAAGTTACGGAATCTGTTTTTTCCGACAGTTATGACCTGATAAAAGACAGACTCCATAAAGCTAAGGAGCTTGGTATCGAATCAGCGATCGATGATTTCGGAACAGGTTACTCATCTCTTTCACGCGAGAGGGAGCTTGATGTGGATTATATGAAGATAGATAAGAGTTTCATAGATAAACTGATGGTCATTGACAGCGACAAGACGATAACAGGCAGTATAATAAAACTGGCTCACACGCTTGGTCAGAAGGTCATTGCAGAAGGCGTTGAATACGAAAAACAGAAGGAGTATCTCATAAATAACAACTGCGATTATATGCAGGGTTATCTTTTCAGCAGACCTGTTTCGATGGATGACGCAACAGAGCTTCTAATAAAAATAAACAAAGACAATAAGTAAAAGAAAGTAAAAGAGCATGCTCACTTTCCGGGTGATCTGCTCTTTTTTGTGTCTTATATTTATACTTCCGCTTAGTCAGTTATAAGTTCAGCCTTTATAAGGAATCTTCTGATCATGGATGCGATCTCGGCTCTGCTCACATTATGTGACG
>JBAYNV010000136.1:0-6047 GCA_041678685.1 Clostridia bacterium | reverse complement strand
GCATTTTCGTCAACGATATCAAACAGCCCCGAGCCGTTCACTTTTAAATATTCCCTAAGCATATCAAGATATGGCTTATCTTTTCCGTCTATCCTAATGCGCAGTCTTTTCATGGAAACCTCCGGACCATGATTATACCATATATTACCAATTATGAGCATGTAACATAATATTCTTCTTTACATATTTAACATCAGTCTGCTTACAGCGTTTGAATTGACATAAATAGTCGCAGGAAGTAGAATATATTTCTGGAAGATAAATAATCAGAATACTATTTAAATAATCATTTGAAGATCAGGAGAAAAAACATGTGCGGAATAGTGGGTTATATCGGTAAGGAAAATGCCGCCCCCATATTGCTTGAGGGATTGAAGAAACTTGAATACCGCGGTTATGACTCTGCAGGTATCGCAGTCATAAGCAACGGAACGATAAATATGGTAAAGACATCCGGCAAGATAGTAAATTTGTGCGAAAAAACACATAACGGAACGGATCTTATAGGGATGACCGGTATAGGGCACACAAGATGGGCGACACACGGAGCGCCGAATGATATAAACGCACACCCTCACGTGAGTCAGAACGGTAAATTCGCAATAATACACAACGGCATCATTGAAAATTACGTGAAACTCCGTGAAGAACTCAAAAGCAAGGGATATAAGTTTGTAAGCGAAACGGACACTGAAGTCATCGCGCATCTTCTTGAGATGTATTATGACGGGAATTTCAAAACAACTGTCATGAAAACTGTGGCAAGACTCGAAGGCTCATACGCACTTGGAGTATTATGCGCACAGTACCCGGATGTGATGTTTGCCACAAAGCTTTCCAGCCCCCTTATACTGGGTATAGGCGTGGGAGAGAATTACTTTGCTTCAGATGTTACGGCTCTGGTTTCGCATACAAAAAACGTTATATATATCGAAGACGGCGAACTGGCGGAAATAAAAGCGGATGAGATCACGGTCTTCAACTGTATGGGAAAACCTGTCGATAAGGAAATATCCCGTGTCGTATGGGATATAGAAGCCGCTGAAAAGGGAGGCTTTGAGCATTTCATGTTAAAAGAGATCATGGAACAGCCTAACGCCCTCAAATCCGCAATAGAGCCAAGGGTCAGGGACGGATCGGTCATGCTTGATGATTTTATTATGTCTGATGAAGAATACAATGGTATTACCAGAATAGTCATGACGGCATGCGGATCAGCGTATCATGCGGCAAAGATAGGAAGAAGCATGATCGAGAGTCTTGCAAGGATACCGACGGAAGTGCATCTTGCAAGCGAATTCCGTTACAGCGACCCTATAATCGATGAGCACACGCTCATAATCGTTGTCTCACAGTCTGGAGAAACTGCAGATACCATCGCCGCACTTAAGGAATCGCGGTCGCATGGTTCAAAAGTACTGGCTGTAGTCAATGTTGTAGGAAGCACTATCGCAAAACTTGCCGATTATGTCATATACACATGGGCAGGTCCTGAAATAGCTGTTGCTACTACAAAAGGATATACCACCCAGGTCGCGGTGCTGTCTTTATTAGCCGTATATATCGCACACAGATCCGGAAAGATCGATACAGCTGAGGAAAAACGTCTTACATCAGAGATACAGAAACTGCCTCAGCAGATACAAAGAGCGATCGATCTGAATCCTCAGATACCATATCTGTCAAATAAGTATCACAGTAACCACTCGGTATTTTTTATAGGCCGTGGCATGGATTATGCGGTAAGCCTGGAAGGATCACTGAAACTTAAGGAGATCTCATATATACATTCCGAAGCGTATGCGGCAGGCGAGCTCAAGCACGGAACTATAGCCCTTATTGACAATGAACAGCTCGTTGTGGCTCTGGCATGCAATGAAAGGCTGTTTGACAAACTGCTGAGCAATATAAAGGAAGTGAAGGCAAGGGAGGCAATGGTGCTTGGAGTAGTCAGAGAAGGAAACAACAGAATGTTTGCAGAAGCAGATGATATCATACTGATACCTCAGACTGAACCCATGTTCACCGCAGCGGTCGAAATAGTACCGCTTCAGCTATTCGCATATTACGTGGCAAAAGCAAACGGATGCGACATAGACAAGCCTAAGAACCTGGCAAAATCAGTTACCGTTGAATAAAGAAAGGCCCCGCTTATCAAACAGCGGGGCCACCTTTTTTGTTATTGTTTATTGTTATTTTCTATCTCTTCGATTTTGGTTTTCCCAATATCTCACTTAAGATTATGCCTTTAACGAGGATATCCTTATTCTCAAGGAGTTCGATCAGCATATTCTCTTCGTGAGGTTCTTCCTCAACCGGAACAGGTTTCGCCTGATCATTTATTATTGCCTGAAGATCCGCTGGGACTATCATCGGTTCTTTAGACCTTTTGATTTCTACTGTTTCCTCGGTGCTCATTCAGGTTTACTCTCTTTTTTATCTGTCTGCTGCTTTGAGCCTTTTCCAACTTCGGATATAGAATCTCTCATCTGGGTGTCAGCCATAACATTTTTCATGTTGTAATAATCCATAACGCCCATACGTCCGTTTTCCAATGCCGTTGCAAGTGCTCTTGGTACCATTGCTTCAGCTTCAACGACCTTTGCTCTCATTTCCTGAACATTCGCTTTCATTTCCTGTTCTCTTGCAAATGCCATAGCGCGTCTCTCTTCAGCTTTTGCCTGTGCGATCTTCTTATCCGCTTCGGCCTGGTCTGTCTGCAGCTGGGCTCCTATATTTCTGCCGATATCAACATCTGCGATATCTATCGAAAGAATCTCAAATGCCGTTCCTGCATCAAGACCCTTCTTTAATACTGTCTGGGAAATCAGATCGGGATTTTCCAGAACATCCTTGTATGATTCAGATGAACCTACTGAAGTTACGATACCTTCTCCGACTCTGGCTATGATCGTCTGCTCGCCGGCACCGCCTATCAGCCTGGATATATTCGCACGGACCGTGATCTTGGTTTTTGCTTTGACTTCGATACCGTCTTTGGCAACAGCCGAGATTATAGGGGTCTCGATGACTTTCGGGTTAACACTCATTTTTACAGCTTCAAGCACATCCCTGCCTGCAAGGTCTATTGCCGCAGCGACTTCAAAGGAAAGAACTATTCCGGCTTTTTGAGCTGCGATAAGGGCATCAGCGACTTTATTCACATTACCTCCAGCGAGATGGTGTGTCTCAAGCTGGTTGATCGTTACATTCAGTCCTGCTTTTATGGACTTGATCAGAGGATTAACTATCTTCGCAGGTTCAACTCTTCTGAACTTCATCCCGATAAGGCTCATAAGGCTTACTTTAACTCCCGATGCTACTGCCGATATCCAAAGCGGGATCGGTATAAGACTTAAAAGTATTGCCAGAAAAGCTACTACTGCTATTACGATAATAAGTACAACTACTACAGGTTCCATTTCATTCTCCTTTATATTCTTTTACTACTATTCTGATACCTTCAACTGTATCAATAATGATCTTCTTACCTTCCTCAATAAAACCGCCGTTTGTGACCACATCAAGTTTCTCTCCGTCAAACATTCCTGTTCCTGAAGGTCTTAATATTGTCAGTGCCTTACCTGTTTTCCCGATATATGCACTCATATCTTTGACACCGATATATCCGTTATCTGTGGATTGGGTATCACGTATGATCAGCTTTTTGGATAATCTGCCTTTTGTAGCGACGTGGATGGTTATTGCAAACACTATCGCAACGAACGCAACGAGTATAAGGAACATCACTATACCCTGGAGCAGAGTTTCAGCCGTCATAAAGATCCCGATCAACGCACATATTATACCCATTATGCCTACTATGCCAAAATTAGGAAGACATGCCTCTATTATCAGAAGCACAAGCCCTACTATGAGAAAGATAGCCGGTAAAACATCGATATTTTCGACAAAACCAAAAAATTCAGCCATTTTTATCACTCCTTATGCGTAGATTATACCACAATTTTCATGAAATAAATACTGTTATTTTATGTAATGTTCTTTATCTGAGCCGGATCCTGTAAAGTATCGTCATCTCTAATTAATATTTTATGATTCTATTCTTAATACTCTATTTTTTCTGTCCAATTAAGTATAATATTGAAGTTATTAAGAAGCACAGTAAGTTAATTGATTAAATTAATGAAGTATGTTAACAGTTTTTATTCGACTGTTAAAAGAACAAAGAAAATACATTGGAGGTAGTAAAATAATGGTGTTCGAGTTTGAGCAATTGAAAGATGAAATAGTAAATATAATAGAACGGGAGAAAAGCATTACACTTGCAACCTCAGTCAATAATAAGGTGACAGCAAGAACTATGAGTCACGTTAATGAAGATTTGACAATATATTTTCAAACTAGCGGTAGTAGTGAGAAAATAAAGCAGATTGAACAAAATCCTAATATTGCTTTAGCTGTTGCAAACATTCAAATAGAAGCAATTGTAAGAAATTGCGGACACCCTTTGGGAAGTCATAATAAGACTTTTATTGAAAAATATAAAGAAAATTTCCTATATATTTTGAAAAGTACACGAACTTGCCAGATGAAATTCTAATTGAAGCATTTCCAGAAAAAATTAAGATATATAAATATGTTGATGGTAATCCTATTATCATAGTTTTAGATATTCAGAAAAACATAGCATATTTAGGGTAAAAGTGTGTTATTTACTGTTGTTATATCTCCTAACTCAATACTTAGCTTTTGCTCTTTGAAACCATTGTAAATAAAGTATTACATCATTTTTAGAGATTGTTTAATTGTTTTGATATAACAACTTGCAGTTGTATCTTGGAAGTGATATTAGAATAGGTATCGCTTTTTATTTATCTAGCTCTGTTATATCATTAGTGGAGACATGAATTACGGAGGATTGATTAATGATTAATAAAGTGCATTTTGGGAAGAGAATAACCTCATTTCGCAGAAGAATAAACTTATCACAAGCTGAGTTGGCAGAAAAACTCGGTGTAACCTCACAAGCAGTGTCCAAATGGGAGCGAGGTACTGCACTACCTGATATTGAGCTATTACTTGACTTTCTAATTTATATAATATATCTATAAATGAATTACTTGAAGGTAGAAATGTAATCGAAAAATTGTCTAACCGTCCTTTTGAAATGGACGAGATAGCATACTTCTTGCCAAAAGCTGAGCGAAATTATAATATTGCATGGGCAAAAGAAATGATTTCAGAGAAATGGATATCTCGAAACTGGAATTCTCAAATGAATAACGATAACAAGACGAGAAGCAGTATTGGTAAACGCATATCAGATCATAATGGTATAATCCTAGAAATAGGAACAGGTCCAGGTGGTGGGTTTATGCCGTGTATATTAAAGAATCGTCCCGATGCAACGATTATTATTAGCGACCTTTCACCAACAGTCGTGTGTGAGTGGAAGCGTTTGTTGGATAATGAACTGGACTCTCCAAATATTTATTATGCAGCTTTTGATTTTTGTGAAATTCCGTTTTCTGATAATAGTATTGATGTAATCTCAGATAATGGTGGAATTGGAAATGCAGTAGGAAACAAGGGAAACGCATTAAAGGAAGTATATAGGGTCTTGAAGCCAGGTGGTTTCCTCGTAACATCTACAGGTTTTGTAACGAAAGAGACACTGACAGCGTTACCAGAGAGTTCGCAAAAAACATTAAAGGATAAACGTCCTGATATATTTGAAGACTTGTATGAAGCAACGGTTCTTGCGGGTTTTAAGAAAATTGACAGTATTATTTGTGGATGTTGGTATACAAAAGATGATGAAAGCACAATAGCCGACTTGGCAAACGAGTTAGGTATAAATCTAAAATTCACAAGTTATGTCCGATACTGTGAAAAATAAAAAAAGTACTCTATGCTAGAATCTAATGTTGAACTGACCTTTGTCAAGTAGACAGACAATTAATCAAAAACTAATACTAAGTGCCTGGTTTCGATACACAATCGGAGCCAGGCATTTTAATCTCTTCTGGAGACGTTCTTTGTTGTAGAATTCAATGTATTCTTTAACTCTTGAAATCAGATCT
>JBAYNV010000135.1:0-6086 GCA_041678685.1 Clostridia bacterium | reverse complement strand
GCATTGCTTGAAAAAATTGCTAAACGTAATAAAGAGATTGCTGAAATTAAGAAGAACTCACGTGACGAAGATGCTTCCGCATTAGAAAGGAGTGAGGATCTTGCAAGAGCTGAAGAATTAGAGAAAGCAAATTTAGCTGATCAGTTGTCAATTCAAAAAGATAGGGTTAAACTTGCCGAAATGGAATTGTCCGCAACTCATGAAAATCAAAGAACTGATGAACAAAGAAGAAAAGTAGCTGAAGAAAGAGCTAAATTATACGATCTTGAAACTCAGTCTATTCAGGCTCAGATGGGAATTCAAAAAAGACAATTAGCGGTAGAGAAAGAAATAGAGGCAGAAAAGAAAAAGATTCAGGATGCGGAGCAGGAGAAAATAAAAAAAGCACAGGTAGCCCTCCAAAAAGAAGTTGACGACTATAAAAAGGCTATTGAAGAAAAAAAGAAGGCTGATGAGAAATGGGAAGATGATATGGACCGTGCAAGAGAATTGCATAATGAAAGAATATTGATAGATGAAGAAAATAAATTACAAGAGCGAGAAGCCAGATATGATGATATTTATCAGATTGAAAAAGACAGATTAGAATTAGAAAGAAAAGAAGAAATAAGAAATGCTAAAAAAATTGGTGCTGATGTTGGAGTTATTAATAAAAAATATGCTGCTTTACAGATTCAATTAGAAACAGAAGTACAAAGATCAAAATTACAGGTTTATTCAGACTTTGCCGGTGCCATCTCTACATTGTTCGGAGAGAATACTATCATTGCGAAAGCTGCCGCAGTCGCTCAGGCAATCATAAATACTTATCTTGGTGCAACCGCCGCATTTGCACAGACACCCGGAGGAATTATAATAAAGTCACTTGCAGCTGGTACAGCTATTGCGACAGGATTAGCAAGCGTTAAAAAAATACTTGAAGTCAATACAGAGGGTGAAAACTCAGCACCTTCAGCCGTAACGACTACCGCAGCAAGGGTAACGGCTCCGCAGGTCACGACAGCCGGGACAAGTATATTAATGCCTTCTGGTCAGATTTCACAACAGGCACAAACGGCAGTAATGGAAAGCTTTAATATGAATGAATTTACTGAGGCAATAAAGAACCTAACGATAGTAACTACTATCGAGGATATAAACAATAAGCAGAAAAGTACAAATAAAGTCGTAAGCCGGGCGAATATATGACGCTTTTTAACTATATTTCGGACAATATTGATACTATTAAGAAGGAAATCCGCATAGGATTAATCTCATCTTCTACCCTCAAACACTGGCAAATGTACGCAAGGTATGATTATTACAAGAGAATCGGAAACAAAACAACTAACGCTTTGGATTTTGCGGCTATTGACTGCGGAATAAAAGACCGGTCATGGGCTTGGCAGATCAAAAAGCGAATGGAAACTGAACTATGAAAGCATTAATCATTAACTACAATCGTTTAAAGCTTCCGTCTGGAATGGCTGATTGGCTTTTCACTCATGGAGTTGAGCCTATTATTATTGATAATCACTCGGATTATCCGATATTAATTGAATATTATGCGAGCCTTTGTCCTTATCGGGTAATTCATATGGACAAGAATTATGGACATAGAGTAATTTGGGAACAGGGTATTTTAAATAAATTAGGGATTACAGGCGAATATATCGTAACAGATCCAGACTTGGATTTATCCGGTGTCCCTGATGACTTTTTAAAAGTTATGCAGGAAGGACTTACTAAATATCCTCAATTTGATAAATGCGCTTTGTCTCTTGAAATAAATGATCTTCCAAATTCACCGGAAGGTAATTATATCCGGGGCCATGAAGCTAAGTACTGGAAAAATGCTTTGGATGAAAAATATTTCTATGCGGATACCGATACAACATTTGCGCTTTATCGTGCTGGCGTTACTTGGTATTCTCATTCAGCAATAAGAACAAATAGACCTTACACCTGTAAACATGTGCCGTGGTATTACATTGATTTTAACAGTTTATCTGAGGAAGATAAATATTATTTTAGATCAGCAAATGACAGTTCATCCGGAAAAATACGATTAATAAAGTGATGAGAGTATTGCTTATAAATCCGTGGGAAAGCAAAGAACTTCCTCCTCCATCAATAGGTTATCTTCAATCAGCTTTAAAATGGTACGGCATTGATGTTGTGGTAAAGGATTTATCAGAAGCAATGGCGGATAATGAGCAATATGATATTACAGGAGTTTCTTTTCATTCATTCTCTGTCAAATATGCCAGACAAATACGTGATAAGATAAAAGGGCATTTAATATGTGGAGGTCATCATCCTTCTGCACTTCCCGAACAAATGTTATTAATAGGATACGATCAGGTAGTTATTGGAGAAGGAGAAAATGCTATTATAGATATAATAAATGGTAATCGGAATAATATTGTTAAAGATGTAGAACATAAATATTTTCCTACAATTAATGATTTACCATTTCCTGATTATACGGGTTTTAAATATAATAGCCCTCACGGTACTATTATAGTGTCTTCAAGGGGTTGTCCATTTGATTGCTGCTTTTGTGGGTCGACAAACTTTTGGCATCATAAATGGTTCATGAGATCAGCAAATAATGTGATTAAAGAAATTGAGCAAAGAAAAAAAGAAGGATTTAATTCTTGTCTCTTCCATGATGATAATTTTTTAGTAAATAAAGAACGCGTCAAAGAAATATGTTCTCATTTGGATAAGTCTTTTCAATGGGAGTGTCAGGCAAGAGCAGAGTCATTAACAGACAATCTTTGTAAAATATTAAAAGAGTCGGGATGTAGAAAAATTCATTTAGGTATTGAATCTCTCAGCCAAGAAGCTCTAAACAGGATGAATAAAAAAACAACAGTTGAAAAAATGCTTAAAGGAGTTGAATGTGCTAATAATGCTGGAATTGCTACCATGAGCCTATTTATTGTAGGACTACCAGGGGATTCTTTCAAGGATATAGAGGAGACCCATCGTAATAGGATTAAAAGCAGGATAACACAATATGGCCCTAATATTTGCTGGATACTTCCAAAGACGGCAATATATGAAAAAGCAAAAGAATATGGATTTAACGATAATGTCTATTTGGAATCTGGAGCACCATTTTATACTTACGAACAATCATTTGAAACATTAACAACATGGTCAAAAATGCTATGAAAGCAGTGGTTATAAATTTAGCAAGACGAAGGGATCGCATGTTTTTATTTCAGGAAAACAAATTCCCATTTCCCATTGACCGTTTTGACGCCATTGAAGCTAATCCTGGTTGGTTAGGTTGTACACAATCTCATTTGGAAGTTCTCAAAATATATAAAGAAAGGCCATTACTTGTACTGGAAGATGATACTATTTTAATTCAATCGTGGAGTATTGTAGAGAAAGCAATATCGCAACTTCCAGAAAACTGGGATGCTCTTTGGCTTGGTGCAACTCTTTGTGGAGAAGTGACTAAATATTCAGAAAATCTTTATACACTAAAGGGATGCTATGCAGCTCATACCATAATATTTAATTCAGATAGAATTGTAGATTATATAATTAATAATCATAAATCTTTCTTTGAATCTATAAGAATGAGAAAGACAATAGATGTATTTTATGCTCATGATGTTCAGCATAAATTTAATTGTTTTGTAGTATATCCTTTTGTCGCTAATCAAAGAGCGGGTTATTCTGATATTGAGAAAGACCAAAGAGATTATTCAAAGACTATAAATGTATTTAATGTAAGATAAATATGTTAATACAATTAAGTAAAATAATTATTCTTTTTGATTTGCAAATTAAAGGAGTATTACACATAGGAGCGCACTACGGACAGGAGTATTCTGATTATAAAGAAAACGGAATAGAAAATATGATATTCTTTGAACCAGTAAAATCTACATACGAAAAATTGGTCAAGAACCTACCGGATAATATTGTTAAATATAATATTGCTCTTGGTAATGAGGTAGGAATAAAAGAAATGTTTATTGAAACTGCTAATGAAGGGCAGAGCTGTTCCTTACTTGAACCAAAATATCATTTAGAACAGTATCCGCATATTCGATTTAACGACAATGAGATTGTTAAAATGGATAAATTAGATAATATCCTTTTTATCCGCAATGATTTTAACATGATTAATATTGATGTACAGGGCTATGAGCTCGAAGTATTTAAAGGAGCAGTTGAAACTTTAAATACAATTGATTATATTTATACAGAGGTTAATTTTGTCGAGATGTATAAAAATTGTTGCATAGTAAATAAACTTGATATATTTTTAAGAGAACATGGATTTAAAAGAGTATTAACTAATAGCGATCCCAAAACATGGGGGGACGCATTATATTTAAAGCAATGATAACTTTTCGTAATGAATGGTTTAATAATAGACCGACAGCGGATATAAGGGGAGATAATACATTTGGTAATATATTATTCTTTATTGCCTCTACTATTGGAATTGCAATTAAGAATGGATATGATTATGGGTTCCCTGAATGGAATAACAGTAAATATTTTCCAAATAAACTACCAAAGTTAGTACCGGGTAATTATGTTCCGGTAGATATTCCTGAAGGAGATTTTTATGGATTTAATATTTCTGATAACTCTTCTATATGGGGTTATATGCAATCGGAAAAATACTTTATACACTGCGAGGATATTATTCGACATTATTTTATGATGAATAAGATTTGCGAGCCGTTTAGAGATTGTGTTCTTATTCATTGTCGCAATTATGCTTCTCAATATTTGGCTATGGGATTTAATAGTAGACCTAAGGAATATTACACAGAAGCATTAAAAAAATTACCAGATAAAAGAAAAATTGTTATAACAGATAATATTGAAAAGGCATATAAGATAATAGGGAGCGGATTTGAATATTGCTCAACAACGCCAATACAGGATTTTTATTTGTTGAGTAATGCAGAATATTTAGTAATAGGAGATTCTACTTTTGGATGGTGGGGAGCATGGCTTTCAAAGGCGATTACGGTAGCTCCTAAGAAATGGCTTCCCGGATTGCCTATTGCTACAAATGATGTCGTACCAGATAAATGGATAAAAATATGATAGTGTTATTAACTCCAACAGGCGCAAGGAAACAACAGATTGAGATTTGCGCAAAATTAATGCAAGGCCAGGATTACAAAGGTGAGGTTACTTGGATAATTATTGACGATGCAGAACCTCGGACGACTGATTTTATAACTGAAACGTTCCGGGAAAATTGGAAGATAGTTAAACTATATCCCTCGCCCTCGTGGAAAGAAGGCCAAAACACTCAAGGTCGTAACATGGCAGCCGGAATTAACTATATTAAAACTCTTGAATTAAGCGATACTGATCCTATCTTTATAATTGAAGATGATGATTACTATACCCCTCCTTATATCCGTGCGATGATAACTAAGATTAAAGGTTATGAATTAGCCGGGGAAAGGAATTCTATTTATTATAATGTCACTCAAAGAAGATGGATCAGAAACGGAAATGACTGGTGGTCGTCTTTATTTCAGACTGTATTTACAAAAAAAGCTATTCCAATACTTGAAAAAATATACAGCGAGAAGTTTATTGATCTTGCACTTTTCAAATATATAAAAAATAAGAATCTTTTTAATGACGGAGATTTGGCAGTCGGAATTAAAGGGATGCCGGGACGAAAAGGAATCGGGGCTGGGCATACATGGATCAATAATATGACGCCTGATCCAGACATGAAAAAGCTAAAGGAATTTACTGGTAAAGATTTTAAGTATTACGAATCATTCTATAAATGACAGGGCTTTGCATAACATACAATACCAAAGAGTTGATAGAACGATCTTATAATTCTATTAGAATTTTTCATCCTGATTTGCCGATTTTAATAATTGACGGATCTGATAAATATAATTCTTGTTATTCGTATTTAGATTCTATTCAGTCCCCTGTTACAAGAATTATTCATGTCGGGGAGAATATTGGGCATGGGAAGGGCATGGATAAAGGCTTAAGAATGATTGGAACCGAGTACGCTGTTATATTCGACTCAGATATTGAGATGCTTAAAAGCCCTCTTTCGGGTATGCTTGCAATGATGG
>JBAYNV010000134.1:0-6138 GCA_041678685.1 Clostridia bacterium | reverse complement strand
CACTATGCAATCTGATGAAAAGATGAAGGCTTACACTAAAGATCCTGATTATCAGAAACATCTTCATATGTATATGCATACTGTACAGTACTGGGGTTGGCCTACCGAAATGCCTGACATGAAGGAGCATTTCAAAGATGATTTCGGTGTCATATGGAACCGTTCCGGCGCGGATAAAGATATCGGCGTACCCATTAAAAAGCTAATTACGGATTTTGATCATATAGATCATGTGTTCCCGGAAATAAACGAAAAGAGAATAAGAAGCGATTATGAGGAACTGATGCACACGAGGGAAGATAAATTCACCGTCGGAGCTATTGGCTTTTCCATGTTTGAAAGGGCCTGGAGCATGGCAGGCATGCCTGAGGTACTGATGGCGATGATCGAAAACCCTGAAGGACTGCATAAATTCCTTGATATGATATGCGAATATGATATGAAAGTAATGGATATAGCCCTGGAGTATGACCTTGATGCTTTCTATTTCGGAGACGACTGGGGGCAGCAGCATGGGATGATAATGGGTCCTCAATACTGGAGGGAATTCATCAAACCAAGGATGAAAAGAATGTATACGAAAGCAAAGAGTAAAGGCCTTTTTGTAATACAGCATTCATGCGGTGACATCCATGAAATATTCGACGACCTCATATCCATAGGTCTTGACTGTTATCAGACATTCCAGCCTGAGATCTATGACATAGAGAAGATAAAGGAAAAATACGGAAGAAGCCTTTCTTTCTGGGGAGCGATCTCCACACAGCAGCTGCTGCCAAAGGCATCACCCGAAAAGGTAAGATCGGAAACGGTACGCATACTGAAGATACTATCAAAAAACGGAGGATATATCGCATCTCCTACTCATGCGCTGGAATTCGATGTGCCGTGTGAAAACATATCGGCCATGCTTGACGTATTCATGCATCAGGACAAATACCTGGATCGTTAGTATGATATAATCAAGTCATGATTTATATTACGAATTTACTTCATTCATATGGATTTTTATATAATGGGGGTAAGATCATGAACAATCTGCAGTTTGCGATAAAAATGGAGCAGGACGGTGAGAGGTATTATAAACAACAGGCAAAACTGAACAAAGACAATGTCCTCAGAACAGTCTGTACGATGCTTGCCGAAGAAGAAAATAACCACACTCTCATACTGAAAAATAAGCTGTCCGAAAAACTGTATTCATTGGCGGAAACCATATATTTCAAGGACAAGAACGTATTTGAAGGTATGAAAGACTTAAAAAGCGAAGAAAAAGCATTACTTAGCCAATTGGATTTTTACAGGATAGCAGCTGCCAAGGAAAAGCAAAGCATCGCTTTGTATACCAAGTATCTTATGGCAAGCGCAGGGACAAAAAGCAGAGAACTGTATGAGTACCTTATAAAGCAGGAACAGCAGCATTATGAATTTATAGACACGTTATCCTCTCTTCTAAGCCATCCGGAAGAATGGGTGGAAAATGCGGAATTCGGAAACAGACAGGAAAACTAAAAAACTGAAAGGATACAACAAATGAAGAAGTTACTTAAAAATAACGTTTATTGGTTAGGGAAAGTCGACTGGGAGTTACAGAAATTCCATGGAGACGAACTGACCACGAATCACGGATCAAGTTACAACTCATATCTTGTACAGGAAGAGAAAACCGTCCTTATCGACACGGTCTGGCTGCCTTATGCAAAGGAATTCATAGATAATCTGGAGCAGGAAGTCGACCTTAATAAGATAGACTATATTATAGCAAATCACGGTGAACCGGATCACAGCGGAGCACTGCCTGAGCTTATGAAGAGGATCCCGAATACGCCTATTTACTGTACGGCAAATGCAGTGAGATCCCTTACCGGACAGTATCATCAGAACTGGAATTTCAAAGTGGTCAAGACCGGAGACAGTATAGATATAGGTAACGGTAAGAAACTCATATTCGTTGAAATGAAAATGCTTCACTGGCCGGACAGCATGGCTACATATATGACAGGAGACAACATCCTTTTCAGTAACGACGCATTCGGACAGCATTATGCTACCGAAATGCTGTTCAATGATCTGGTCGACAACTGTATTCTGTACAGTGAAGCGATCAAGTACTATGCAAATATACTTACTCCCTTCTCTCCTATTCTTAAGAAGAAGCTTGAGGAAGTCATAGCGTTGAACCTGAAAATAGATATTATCGCACCGAGCCACGGAATCATCTGGAGAGACAACCCTGTACAGATAATTGAAAAATACATGCAGTGGTGCAACGATTATCAGGAAAATCAGATCACAATAATTTACGATACTATGTGGAACGGTACAAGGGCGCTTGCAGAAAAGATATGCGAAGGCATACGGAGTAAGGACCCTTCACTATCGGTAAAACTATATAATCTGCCAAAGAGCGATCCTAATGACGTCATAGCAGAAGTGTTCAGATCAAAAATTATATTAGTGGGCTCCCCTACCGTCAACAACTGCATACTGCATTCGGTTGCAGGTTTCATACATTTTATGAAAGGCCTCAAATTCAAGAACAAGAAAGCAGCAGCTTTCGGCTGCTACGGATGGAGCGGTGAATCGGTAAAAATATTGAATGAACTGCTTATGGATGCAGGTTTTGAAATACAGAATGAGGGACTTAAGGTCCAATGGGCTCCGACTCCTGAACAGCTTGTATCCGCAGCCGAGTTCGGTAAAGGACTGTAAATGAAAGATATATATCTTGCGGGCGGATGTTTCTGGGGTACGGAGAAATATCTGGAAGCGATAAAAGGGATAAAGGAGACAGAAGTCGGATACGCAAACGGTAATACTGAATATCCAAGTTATGAGGATGTATGCAGAAAAAACACCGGTCATGCGGAAATGGTCAAAATCATATATGATTCCGATCAGGTAAGCCTCAGTTTCATACTAAATCTGTATTATGATGTTATAGAACCAACGTCAGTCAACAGACAGGGTAACGATACCGGCTCGCAGTACCGTACCGGCATCTACTATACCGATAAAGCTGATCTGCCCCTTATAATGGAATCAATACATGAACTGCAGAAAAAATATGACAAACCCATTGCAATTGAAGTACTCCCTCTGAAGAACTATTACCGCGCTGAGGAGTATCATCAGAAATATCTTGATAAGAATCCCAACGGTTACTGTCATATAGGCACCGATAAATTCGAAAAAGCAAAGAATGCGGTATATCATGAGCCCAAAAAAGACCTGAAAAAGATACTGACAGATATGCAATATAACGTGACTCAGCATAACGCCACTGAACCGCCTTTTTCAAATGAATACTATGACAACTTTAAAAAAGGCATATATGTAGACATCACTACGGGAGAGCCTTTATTTGTTTCAACGGATAAATTTGAGTCAGGCTGCGGATGGCCAAGCTTCTCAAAACCTATAGATCCCGGATCGGTGGTCAATCTTGATGATAACACCCACGGCAGGGTAAGGACGGAAGTGCGAAGTGTAAAAGGCAACAGTCACCTTGGACATGTTTTCACTGACGGACCTAAGAGTAAAGGCGGTCTCAGATATTGCATAAACAGTGCTTCGCTTCTTTTTATACCAAAAGAACAGATGGAAGAAAAGGGTTACGGGCACTATATAGATCTGGTCAGGTAGAGGTATCGATATGAGTGAATTGGCAATGCATCCCAATATAGGCAAGGTTTTGGATTCGAAGCTTGATGCTGTGGGCATCAGAACTTATGATCAGCTAAAAAAAACAGGCAGTAAAAAAGCCTGGCTGTTAATGAAAGCAATTGATGATTCCATATGCATCAATTGTCTGTATGACCTGGAAGGTGCGATAAGAGGTATAAGGAAAACAGATCTGCCTGAGGATATAAGGAGCGAACTGAAGAATTACTATAACGCGCATAAGTAAACCATGCTATCAGGCAGGTGTGATTATTCTTTTCACCTATTCTGTTACCAGCCTGCCGTCTTTCATATTAAGCACTGCATCAGCGTCAGAAGCTATTCCAAGATCATGCGTGACAACTATGACGCAGTAATTCCTGTTGTGAGCGAGATCTTTCAATATGCCAATTATATTCTTTCCGTTCTCTGTATCCAGATTTCCGGTCGGTTCATCTGCAAGTATCACAGAGGCTTTTGAAGCCAATGCTCTTGCTATAGCGACTCTTTGCTGCTCGCCTCCAGATAACATGGATGGCAGTCTTTTGTAGAAATTAGCATCAAGTCCCACAGATTCCATCATCTTCTCTGCGGTTGCCCTGGCTTCCTTGTCTTTGATCCCTTTTAGGTGTAACGGATACATGACGTTTTCAATTGCAGTCAAAAGAGGGAACAGATTGAAATCCTGATATATGACCGTAACATCATCTCTTCTGTATTTATCAAGATCCATATGCTTTGTATCTTTTCCGCTATAACATACGGAACCTTCTTTCGGGACATCCAGTCCGGCAAGCATTGACAGAAGGGTCGTCTTGCCCGATCCGGATTTCCCCACGATCGCATAAAGCTTACCCCTCTCGAAAGCAAAACTGAAATCGTTAACAGCTTTTACGGACTGATACTTGTTTCTGTACTCATAAACAACATTATTAACTTCCAGCATTTTTTCTACCTTTTCCATTTTGTCTCCTTTACTCATTAGCTTTCATTATTTTCATGACATTTAACATAGCAATATTTAAAACTGATATCGCTGTTCCGAACATATAGCAGGCAAAAAACACTAATACCTTCCATAGTACCAGTACTGTATCAGACTGGTATAGTATGAAAAACACTCCTATACCCAATAGGATACCTATAATGCTCAGTACCAGTTGTTCAAAGAACGCTTCAAAAAAGACAGTTGCCTTACCGGTACCGAGGCTTCTCATAATCGCAAACTCAGCTTTTCTGTTCTTCGTAGACAAAAGGCTCACTACGAAACCTGTTGCCACGGATAGGATGAATATAAAGGGTTCAACTATCATGAGTTTCTGAATATCCGATTCAATCGGTTTTATTACATCATCAAGATTACCTTTAGGCATGACATAGGTAAATTTTAACGGTAATCTTAATTCATTCAATTCTCTTGTTACAGCTCCGGCTATGGAAGGTTCAATAAAGTATCTCTTAAGTATACTTGCCACATCCTCATTGTATTTGGCATTCTGTAATGCAAAACCAAAGGAATATATGCTATATTCATCTCTTGAAAGATTCTCACTGTAGCTCTTAAAAGAACAGTAAATATCATTCAGCTCTCCTTCATGTGTCCCAACAATTTTATATGAAATATAGTCATTGTATTCACCTAACCGCATGTAGATAACCGCGTTTTGCCCACTTATTTTCTCAAGCATCGTGCTTGGCACTATACATACAGGTTCGCTGTCAAGTAATACTGATTCCGTATAACCAGACAGCATACTGAAGCTATATCCGAATTCAGATTCGTCAGGAAGATACGTCAGTCCTATTACCGAACCTGCCAGCTGTGCTTCACCGTTCAGATCAAACGCATAGCTACAGCCTCTGCTTTCAATGCTTCTTACCTTAATATCTGTAATGTAATCCTTTATACCAAAAGAGTTCTGTGAAATAATATCATAATATTTTGAAGGCATTCTTAAATTTGTTTCATCAATACAGAATTCATCCATTATGGTTACGTTGATTGCATACTGCGCATATACAGATTCTAGGGATTGCCTTTGTATAAAAATCGTCTGGCTTATAATACAGATCGATATCGTCAGAACTAATGCTGCAGCTATCAAAGCAATGCTTTTTGGCATATTCCTTGAAATGTTGGTTATCCCATATTTCATAATATATATTTCAGTTCTTCTTCCCATTCTTCTTCCTCTCAGTGGTCTATATTTCCCTTAATATACCTATCGTGGTAAACGCATCTTTCGAACGCTTTATGCTGTCAAATGAGTACTTCCGCATGCCCGCGTTTATGCTTAACGGCTTGCAGAAAGGCTTATCAGCAGTATGAATATTACCGTCTTTAAAGGCGTCCTGTATAGTCTCTTAAGAGCATATCTCATTTGATCCCTCCATTCATCCTCTATTGCTCTGTAACTGGGATATAGCAGAAGTCATAATCCATATACACACAGTTCTGGCCTTCCTTCTTCGTTT
>JBAYNV010000133.1:0-6161 GCA_041678685.1 Clostridia bacterium | reverse complement strand
TTTTTTCAAAGTTTCAGACAGAGCTTTTATAGTGGATTTCGACAGTTTGCAGGAAATGATAAATGAATCTAAAGTCACTTTAAATCAAGCAGACTGGTTTGCAGCTTATGACTATACGACAGTTCGGCTAAGACAGGCTGATACGATCTTACGTGCTACACAGGCATTATCCACATCAGGCAACGTTTCAGGTGTGATCATAAATACCTCAAACAACTATATTTCCATTATTGACGGTTATAATAATGATATGCAGGTTATGTCGAAGATGTTCCTGCTTCTTATAATTCCGGTAGTCTTGATGATAGGGATGTATGTTGTCATGATATCCCGTTTGATGATGGAAAGAGAAAAATCGGAAATTGCCACTTTGGCGAGTAGGGGAGCAAGCAGAAACCAGATTTTCTTACTCTATTTAGGCCAGGGTGTTGTCATATCCGTAATTTCCTTCTTTTTAGGCATATTACTTGCACGATTTTTATGCCGTCTCCTCGGAGCTGCAGACGGTTTTATGGAGTTTGTTAACAGGACGGCGATTGAAGTGAGATTTGAGTCAACATCTTTGTTGTATGCGATAATATGTGCTGTAATTTACCTTATAATGATATTAGTACCTGCGTACAAAGCGTCAAAATATACAATAGTACAGCTTAAACAAAATATTTCCGACGAGTCGAAAAAACCATTCTGGCAGGTTATGTTCTTGGATCTAATCCTTATAGGGATCTCTTTGTACTTCCTGTACGATTACGAGTCAATAAGTAAGTATATACAGGATGTGCAATCAACATCAGTTGACTTTACTTTATTCTTAGCTGTCACAATGTTTATTTTAGGATTGGGACTTTTGTTTATAAGGTTATTCCCCTATCTTACAGAGTTAATTTTTATCTTAGGGAAAAAATATTGGAGACTGGCATCATACACCGCATTTATGCATGTTTCCAGAAGCGGCAATCACAAGCAGTTTATAATGATTTTCCTTATCCTCACAATAGGTGTCGGTATATTCAATGCGAATTTCGGAAGGACTTTAAATGAGAATTTAGAAGATAATATCCGATATGAAGTAGGTGCAGATGTATCATTTCTACCTAAAGAAATGGATATTAACCCTCAAACCAATGCTCTTACATATATAAGCTACGAGGGTAATATGCTAAAAAGTAGTGCGCACAGGTTCTGTGATTCGGATTTGATTGACAGTTATACAACATATTTTAGCTATACCACGGAAACTAAACCGTCAAATGAAGCTGTTACATTTATGGGAATTGATCCGTATGAATTCGGCAAAACAGTAAAATTACGCAAGGATTTGAATGATGGTATTCCTATTAATCATATTCTGAATACTTTGTCTACTTATCCTAATGGCATAATTATTTCTAAAGCCATTGCGGATGAATACGGTGTGCAGGCAGGCCAGTTCATGAGCTATACTTATGTATCAACTGTTGAAAATAATGTGTATGAAGATAATGTAGTGGAAAATGTTCTTGTTGTGGCAGTTTGTGATAAATGGCCTGCAATGGTAAATCAACGATTTATTATAATGACACATGACAATTATTTAGTAATGAAGGATTTTGATCAAAAAGGCAGAATATTGATAAATAAAAAAGACGGCGTTCTTGACAGTGCGATATTGGAACACATCAGGGAAAAAGCGACAGCAGATGAGTCCTTCGATATAGATTTTACGGACTACCAGGTAACATTAGCCAAAATGAATTCCGTACTCAACGGAATGAACGGCATACTTACATTGGATTTTCTGATATCCATGATAGTATGTTGTATTGGTTTCATTATTTTCTGGCTTATATCAGTCAGGCAGAGAGCATTACAGTTCGGTATTTTCCGTGCAATGGGTATGAACAAAAATGAACTGTACAGAATGATATTCTACGAGCAGCTTATGATATCCTTCGTATCGATTATTGCAGGAATTTTAATAGGTGGCATTGCAAGTCAAATATTTGTTCTTTTATTTGAAAGAGTATCAACCGTGAGTACCCAGCATCTGCCTTTTACCACCTATCGTGATGGAGTGGATTATATAAGGATTTATGTAATCACAGGTTTGTCGTTAACTATCGGGATATCGGTGCTTATGAGATTTATTTCCAAACTTAAGATTGATCAGGCACTGAAGTTAGGAGAAGATTGATGGCTGTATTGCTTAAAGCTGTTGATGTCTGCAGAGATTTTACTCAGGGAAATCTGACGGTACATGCTCTTGCGGATGTAAATATTGCGATAGAACCCGCTACACTTACAATGCTTGCGGGACGATCGGGTTCGGGTAAAACAACATTGATGAATATAGCGAGCGCATTGGACAGACCAACTTCCGGTAAGATATATTTTCATGATAAGGAGATTACCGATCTTAGTGATAATAAACGGGATGCAATAAGAAGAAAAAGCATCGGATTTGTTTTCCAATCGGTTGCATTGATATCGGTTCTGACTGCATATGAAAATGTTGAATTCGGACTTAGGATGGGAGGAGTAGAAGCTAAGAAACGTGACGCTCTTATAAAAGAAGCCTTGAAATTTGTCGGTTTGGAAAAAAGAATGAAACATAAACCGCATCAGCTTTCCGGCGGAGAACAACAAAGAGTAGCTATTGCCAGAGCAATAGCATCCAGACCGGAAATGATATTTGCCGATGAACCTACAGCGGAGTTGGATACAAAGACGGGACTTAGAATAATCAATCTGTTCAGGCATCTTGTAGATGAAGAAAAATTGACAATAGTAATGACAACACATGATCCAAGTATGATTGAACTTGCAGATAATGTTATAAGGTTGGAAGATGGAAGGGTTATAAAATGATCAAGAAAATGAAGTCATTCATAAAATCCATCTTGATAAAGCCTAAAACTGTTTTAGGTGATGCTAAAGCAAGAAATTTTTATGGTGATGACGATTCGGAGATTCCCGGCTATACACCCGAACATATGATATTTTGTAACGGTGTAGTAAAAATCTATAAATCTAAAGATACGGAGGTTGTTGCACTTCAAGGGTTGGATCTGGAAATAAAAAAAGGCGAAATGATGGCTATAATCGGCAACAGCGGAAGCGGTAAATCCACTTTGATGAATTTGATCGGAGGTTTGGATGTGCCGTCTGCAGGAACATTGATAGTTGACGGTGAGAATCTGTTGAGGTTAAAAAAGTCGGAACTTTTACGATACAAGAAAGAGAAAGTGGGATTTGTCTGGCAGAACAATGCAAGAAACCTTATACCTTACCTTCCGGCTATTCATAATGTGGAAATACCAATGATTCTTGCCGGTAGAAAAGATGCAAATAAACATGCTGCCGAGCTTTTGACTTTAATGGGGCTTCAAGACAGAATGAATAATCGTTTATCACAGCTTTCGGGAGGAGAGCAACAAAGAGTGGCCATTGCCATAGCCATGGCGAATAATCCCAAAATTTTACTTGCTGATGAGCCTACGGGAGCAGTGGATACAGCTACCGCATCCTTGATATATAACATATTCAGAAAGCTTAATACTGAATACGGTATTACGATTATCATAGTCACACATGACAGAGCCATTGCAAAGACTGTGGACAGGGTAGTAACAATTGTAGACGGAAGAACCGGAAGCGAGTACATTAAAAAACAGTCCTATAAAGAACAAATATTGGAATTGGACAGAATGTCCGGAGTGGAAGAATCGGAAACACACGAAGAAATGATCGTATTAGACAGACAAGGCAGGTTGAAAATACCCGATGAATATCTTAAGCTTGCAAAAATACCCAACAACAGCAAAGTACGTATTAAGATGCAAGACGATAAGATAGTTTTTTATAACGAAGGAGCAGAAGGATGAGAAAGACTAAATCAATATTGATCTTGTTTATTATTTTCTCCTTAATGTTTTCGCTTCTTACCGGGTGTACGTATTTTTATCCGATGGAAAGCAGATATCATAAAGTGCAACCGGAACTTATACAGCAGAAAAATATAGAATGGCAATTTGAAGAGATAAAAAGAGAGGATATTTTTGAGGGTTACAACATAAATTCCGAAATTGGAAGTAAGTGTGTTTTTATTAATGATCCGCAGAAGACCGTAACTGCAACCAGCGACATAGGATCTGCCAAGATAAAAAAACTGTATGTTCAATTGAACGATTATGTCAAAGAAGGTGACATATTAGTTGAGTATGAGTATAACATAAATGAAGATGATGAATTTAAGTATAATTGGGCTAAAAGAAGAGCGGAGATAAATTACGAGAATGCATATATACAATATCAGCAAGGTAAAATATCTAAACAAACTTTAGATACTCATCATGACAATTATGTGATAAGTAAACAATTACTGGACGATTTTAATGCATTAGAAGGTGAATATACTTTAAGAGCGCCATATGAAGGTTATATAGTCGGGTTAGAAGGAGATACGCTTTCTACAGAGGAAGTTAGTACCTTAGTTTTTCAAATATGTAAGATTGAGGACGGCTTTATATTAGCCTATGTAGATGAAAATATAGAAACTGCAGCATATCCGTTTTCGGTATGTTTTGAAAACACTAAAGCGGAGTTGTATGATGAAGAATCGGATACAATGTATAAAGGTTTTGTCAGTATGAGTAATACGAATTTCAAAACAAATTACAGAGATGACTTGCGATCAGGGTATTTCTCCGGACAACGTTTTTTGTATCTTAAGTTGCAATTTGAAGATAATAAGATCCCGCCTGATATAAAGTTTCATCAGGAATTTGATGTTAAGTTAATAAAAAGGGAAGTAAGTAATGTTTTGGTTGTTTCTAAAGGGCTGGTAGAAATTGAGAAACAGGCTACTTCTGAAGAACCTGCAATCTATTATGTATATAAACTATTACCGGATGAAACTGTAGAACGTGTCTATATTAAAGTAGGCGAAGAGTTTGATACTTCTTTTGAAATTTTAGAAGGTTTGTCGGAAGGGGATATGGTAGTTGTAAGATGAGAGTAAAAAAATTCTACCCTTATATTTTAATTGTTATATTGCTCTGTACAGTTCTTGCATCCTGTTCAAACAAGATGGTTACTTATGAAATACCTGTATTTGACGTACCTGAAGAGGTTTTTACTACCTGGGAGGTAAAAAATCAAAATGTAAGTGATTGGATAAAGGTATATTTAAAATTTGCTTCAAACTCTTCCAGCAGTATTGCATCTGTCACTTATACCGAATTTGAGCAATGTACGATTTTAATTAATGAACCGGGCACATTTGTGAAAGAAGGCGATGTTCTTGCGGTAATTACCGATAAAGAGTTGGAAAACAATTTAATACTGAAACAGGAAAACTTGGAGCTAAAACAACTGTTGTATAAGGATTATTACAGAAAGTACCTCGATACGGGAGAAGGATATTACGATATGCAGATAGCTTTATCGGATATTGAGTTTGCACAACACGAATATGATAAAGCGGTAGAAAAGATGGAAACACTTAAGCTTATCTCACCAACAAATTTTTGGCTGACTAATATAAGTCCGACATATGTAACAGAAAAAGATACATACAATAATCAATATAAGGTTCACACAGTAAGATTTTACGGTGATCCTGATAATTATCACGCAAGTATGCTAATTGAAAATGGGTATAGCTTTTTTCAGAAATTATGGTTAAAAACAGGTGATACTATTCAAGTTAAAGACAAGAATAATAAAGCACATACAATGAGCATTACGAGCATAAACACTCTTAAAGACAGTGAAAATCCCGGTGAGATATCAGGAGCTTATGTTTATCTGGATTTTGTGAAAGAAGAAGGTGTTGATTACAACAATATTGTAAAGTACGGAGTGTATTATGAATTGGCGCTAAATAATTATGATGGTGTTATTGCAATACCGAAAGAATATGTTTATTCAACATCCGATAACAGTTACTATACATATGTATTGGAAAACAACATAAAGGTTATCAGGTATCTTACGATCGGTACTGAAGTGTTAAATGAAACCGCATACTTGGTATTGAGCGGATTAGAGGACAACGAACTCGTAATAACCGGTTCTTCATTTGAATGATGTTGCATTCTGAACCGAGAAGGTTTTGATTGATTTAGACTTTGAAGGAAGGAAGTAATAAAGTGAGAAATTGATGTTCCAACATTTTAAAT
>JBAYNV010000132.1:0-6164 GCA_041678685.1 Clostridia bacterium | reverse complement strand
TGGGATGTATGTCTCAAAGACCTTTCCAATCTTCGGAAAGTCTCTGTATCACCCTGGTGCAATGAAGAATTCATGGGAGAGCATTTAAAGGGCACGAATATAATATACTCCAGAAAACCGAACCCGAAATTCCTTGGCGTAGGTTACGATTTTAACGATGATGAATACAAGGCATATATGATCAAAACTCTCAAAGCGGCAAAAGGCTGTAATCTTGAAATCATTTTCAGGGATGTATACACATTATCAGGAAATACGGCTAAAGTAAAAAGAGCCGTTAAGCTCTTAAGGGAAGTAATCGAAGAAAACTGGTGACAACTATACGACCTTTATCGTGACTTTCTTTTTGTATGGCGCAACGCCGGAAAGCAATACAGTAAAGGCATTCTTGTCAGTAGGAAGAGCATTTTCAAGGCATTGCTGACAGGAAGCGGTCTCATCGAAATCGCTTTCTATTTTTATTGTGTAGAATAACGAGAGCGCAAGAAAATGCGAATACTCGAAAGATCCTTTTTTAACGAGTATGTTTTCTTTTAGCTTTGTACGGAAATTAAAATCATCTGATGTCATGAGGCCTTCATGGTCAAATAGGAGAAGAAGGGAGCATGGATAAGCAGAAGGGCATTTTGTCTCTATTTCGATATCTACTTCATTATCTTCTTCCCTATATGTGAATTCCATATCAGCGGTCACATACCCGTCCGTTCCCGAAAGGGTATATCCCTTTTCCGTCCTGCCGATGGTCTTTGGAACAAGATAAGATCTGCCCATGAATTTCGTGTGTATGGCGAGGAATCTGTATTCATATTTGAAGAATATAGGCTGTTCCGCAAGCACTGTCATCGAAGTCTCACCGTTTCTTACTCTGGCGATATTCGATCCCGGCTGATAACTGTTATACTTTGTCATGTCGAAAGGTGTGGCTTCCATGTCTTCCAGCCTTAAAAAATCATGTTCCATATATTTGAACAGAGGAACGCCTATTGTGTAATATCCCTGATTATTCAGATCATATCTGCTCCTGTTGGACATATTGTAGAAACACTCCGCGACATACGCAAAATCCTTATTATTCGTCAGATGCGCCATTATCATGTATTCCTCATAAAGCAGGAAAGGATATGTTTTTACTCCGAAGTCCTGCCTCGTCGAATTTAAAGTAAATATCGATCCGTCAGGTTCAAGGTAGTTCAAAGTCATGTACAGGTTTCTATTGACATATTCCAGAAATTCCGGTCTTTTGAGTTCCAGTGCCAGTATTATGAACGATTCATTGTTTGTCAGGTTATATATCGATATGGATCTTTCCGCATACTCGCCTGACTCATCGCAGTCTATACCTTCGGCAAGATACTTATCTATCTCGTCCTGCAGTTCAGGCATGTCCAGTATATTCATAAGATATGCAAGCGCGCTGGCGTTCACCCATCTGTGATTAGGCGTATGGAAACCTCTTCCCACTATGCCGTCTGTTGCTTTGGTAAGGAATTCTATCATTATATTATATACATCGATCTCCATCTCTTTTATCGACGGGCTGCTTTCCATATGCCTCTTCAAAGCTTTCAAAGCCGGGGCCACAAGCCTTACATTAAAAGCAACGCTTGTGGGATCGTGATAATTAGTGCACATAAGGTCATATGTATTATCAGCATGAAGGAATCTGAATGAGAACTTGAACCCTATATATGCCTTGAAAAGAAGATCATCGTTATTATAGAACTTTGAATATGCGCAGCAATAATGGAGCATCAGATTGGAACCGAGGCCTGTGCCTCTGCACGGTTCGGAATATCCGCAATCCGGATCCATCCAGCCGCCATACATGTATGAATTTTTATCCAGACACTGTCCGGCCATTATCAATTCTATGGATTCATCGTTTCTCTGTATGTTTTGCAGCATGTGACGTTTCATTTTCTGCCTCCCTCGATATTGATCGTGTGCTTTGATATCGACAGGTCCGTGAAGTATACGGTAAATGAACCTTCTATAGGAAGCATGCTTCCTCTTAATGCTTCATTCCAGTCTGATGATCCTTCAAAAGCTGATGACACGCGTATCATATCAGGACCCTTGGTATATGTAAAAGAGCCTTTTTTTAACTGTATAAAATCGTTCCCGATCGATTTTTTGAGTACGGTGCCGCTTTCAAATATACCTTCTCCGTCGAATATGAAGTCAAGCTTGTATGGGCATCTGTCTACTCCGCCTACAGATATATCTATCTGTGCGCCGTCCTTCTTTGGTAACACATCCACATCGATCTCGTAATGCGTCATCGTAGTCATTTCCCTGTCGACCTTATTAACATCACTGTCTATTATAGGGGGTTTTGACAGGTCTTTAAGAGGAAGGAAATATCCCCAGTCACGGGCATAATGAAGACTATATCCATGCTCTGTCTTTGTAAGGCAGTCGCTCTTGAATCTTCCTTTCGGACCAAAAAAACATCCGTTGAGCCTTACCCTGAGTTTCAGCGAGCCGCACTGGAAAGTATAGAACAGATCCTGATCTGCTGCTATCGTTTGGGAAGTCATTGAATCCTTTTTTCTGTATATCCCCATATCTTCATGCAGTACGCAATAATCAGGGAAAATATAACCGTTTCTGTTATCAGGGATCTCCACAGTCAGCAGACTGCTGTCCCTGAGTATAGCTGTCGGAACAAATCTGATATCTCCCGAGCCGTTTGCTTCGGACGATTCCCTTGTAGATGGAAACCTAAGAATATATCCTGCAACAGATGCAAGATCCTTATTGCCGCAAAATAGGGATGCTCTTAAAAATGAACTGAAATATGCGGAAAGAGGACGGCTTATCCTGCCTTTGGATATGTTGTCCTTCTCGTTTTCGATCACCATTATGGTATTATCCGGATCTATGAATGACATTACCGTGTAAAGATCGTTCACTGCGGCATTCAGATACTGCTCATCGTCAAGTTCGGTATAAAGGTCAAGAAGCTTTCTTATGGATGAGTCGGATATGTCTGTTTTCAGGTCAGCCTGCATTAAACATGCGGTTACCGAAACTTTCAGGCTGCTGTCATGCGTATCGTTCATTATATGCGACAACGCACAACCGATATGCAGACTGTCGGCAACGGTTTTCAAAAGCAAAGGACCGGCAGCTTCCAGATAGTCATAAGCTGCTTTGCTTATTTCCTTTTCAGTAAATTCCTCTGCCATCCTGTATATCTGTGAAGCATATACTACGGAATCGCAGAATGATCTGCCCTTAAGGAAAGCGGTCGGGATATCCTTCAATGAGTCTTCCATGAACAGGAGCGCTTTTCTTAATATATCTGAAGACTTGTAGTAAACAGATAAAGTGTTGGAATATGCGGTAACATAAACAACAGCTTCAGCCATTTTGGCAATGGCAGGTACGTATAGGATATCGTTTCTTGAAGATATGTATCTGTCAGCCGAAGCTGTTATGATCGTAAATCTTTTTTTCATCGGGTTTTTCGCCTTTCATAGGAATTATAGCACGGGTAGTATTTTCGTCAACATCAAAATATGTTTGTATGATACAGGCAAATAATATATAATTTATTCACACGGAGGATATCAATATGATGGGATGGACAATTTTTGGATTTGTGGTATTAGGCATAGCGGTAATAGCAGCTCTTTATTTTGCGGTCACATACAACAGGTTTATGAGCCTTCGAAACAGGTATGAGGAAGCTTTTGCAACAGTAGATGTATACTGTAAAAAAAGGTATGACCTCATTCCCAATCTTGTGGAAACTGTAAAAGGATATGCGGCTTACGAAGAAAAAACGCTGATGAATGTCATAACCGCAAGAAGTAATGCCATGAACAGTAAAGGTATAGCAGAACAGCAGAAAAATGATGCAGCCCTTGAGGGTGCATTGAAGTCACTGTTCGCATTAGCGGAAAGTTATCCCGAACTTAAGGCAAACCAGGGATTCCTTGACCTTCAGTCAAAGCTTTCCGAGATCGAAGCGGAAATAGCTGAATCCAGGAAGTACTATAATGCGGTAATAAAGACATACAACACCAGCGTCGAGACCATACCGAGCTCTATCATAGCCGGATGGTGCAGATTCGAGAAGCAGCCGTATTATGAGATCGTGGAAGCAGCACGCGAAAACGTAAAGGTGAGTTTTTAATAATAATGAGAAAGTTAAAGATCTTTAGAAGTCTGATCCTTCTGATGTTAACAGTTATTTTAATGTGCTCTTTTATGACTGTTAACGCCTATGATGAAAACGGGTATCATATCACCCGATATGATACCATTATCGATGTCGGTGAGAATAATGTTCTTTATATCACAGAGAATATAACCTGTGATTTCACCGGTGAAAACAAACACGGGATCATACGTACGATACCGTCCCTATTTGAAGACAGGAAGGTCATCATATCGGATATCACCGTAAATGAGGATTATTCTGTTGAGACAAGCAGGGAATACGTTGCTATCCGTATCGGTGATGCGGACAGGACGGTAAGCGGACCGGTTGAATATACGATATCTTACTATTATGACTACGGCGATGATGAGACATCAGACTATGACAAACTGTATCACAATATTGTCGGCACTGACTGGGACTGCGATATAAACGAAGTGACTTTTGAAATAAACATGCCGTCATCATTTGATACGGCCGATCTTAACATAACATATGGCGAGAGATACAGCGAACAGAGCTATACTGGTTATACGGTAGGCGGAAATACCATAAGCGGAAGCCTTTCAGGCCTTACCCCGTATGAAGGGGTAACGATTGCTCTTGAACTTCCTGAAGGATACTATAAAAGCGAGAGGACAAAAGACAGCCTCGTATTCCCGATCCTTCCGGTAACGATAGGCTGTTCATTGCTTGCAGTCATTTTGTGTATATACACATGGTTCAAAAGAGGGAAAGACGATGAGATCATTGCTTCTCCGCAGTTTTATGCCATAAAAGGCCAGTCTCCTGCTGAAGCGGGGTACATAATCGACGGAGTCATAGATAATAAGGATATAACCTCGCTCATATTCTACTGGGCAGACAAGGGATATCTTGAAATAACCGATAATAAGTGGGACTACGAATTTACCAAGATGCAGGATCCCGTATTTGAAAACAAATATGAAAAGTATATGTTCGAACAGCTTTTCTCGTATGGAACGGGCAGCATCGTAAGCATAAAGGATCTGCAGGATCATTTCTATAAAGATATGCCGGTAATAAAGCAGTACATACGCAACATGTTCAATGGGAAGAAGGAGCTTGTTTCAAAGGAGTCTATGAGATTTCGCAGGATCATGATGCTCGTATCGTTCCTTCCTTTTGTTATATTCGGCATATGCTGTGTGATAGCATTCAAAGACAGCGCTATAGTGATACCTGTAATAATGGCCTCAGCTGCTTTCTTTACGATATTGTATGTAAGATATAACAGTGCGGAAAATTCCTGGAATATATTCGGCACGGCAAGAAAGCTGTGGATATCGTTTCAGGTAGCGCTTCTGGTCACGGTCACATCGCTGTTTATGGACGCAGCGATCTCATCGATATATTCCTATTACAACACAAGCAGATTCACGACAGCATATTTTATAGCCGTCCTGGCATGCGCTATATCAACGGCTTTTGCAGTTGCCACCAAGAAGAGATCGGAATACGGGCAGCAGGTGATGGAGCATTATGTAGGATTCAGGGATTTCATAGCGGCAGCCGAAATGGACAGGCTCAAAGCCCTTATAGATGAGAATCCGAAGTATTACTATAACATACTGCCATATGCCATCGTTCTGGGATTGGAAAAGAAATGGAGCAAAAAGTTTGAAAGCATGGTACTGGAACCGCCTTCCTGGTATCATGGTTATTACGGGAGAACATTCTCGACAGTGTACTTCGCATCAAGGTTGAACAGCTGTATGTTCCAGACAGCGGCTTCAATGGTTAAGGCTCCTTCCACAAGCAGCGGAAGCGGCTTCTCAGGAGGAGGATTCTCAGGCGGAGGCGGCGGAGGCGGTGGCGGAAGCAGCTGGTAATGATCATATAACTCTTTTGTTGATATAAATGACAATACATTGAAAGGAAGTAAGGTATTTGACATGAAGATGAACAGTAATGTGGAAAGATTAAAAGGTACGCTGCCCAAGGTTGGCATCAGACCTGTAATCGACGGAAG
>JBAYNV010000131.1:0-6221 GCA_041678685.1 Clostridia bacterium | reverse complement strand
ATAACATTATTACCCCCTTGATGATCAGTCTACTTATCCGAGTCCGGTTTCTTCATCCTGCCGGTTTTTTGTACCCAGCCTTCTTTAGCTACCTGATATGCCCTTGCTATTGCAAGGTTCCCGCTCTTCACATCTTCAACTATGGTGGAACCTGCTGCTACGAATGTATTATCTTCAAGTTTTACGGGAGCGACCAGAGTGGAATTGCATCCGACAAATACATTGTCACCTATTTCAGTTCTGTATTTTGCTTTACCATCATAATTTGCCGTTATGACTCCGCATGAAATGTTGCATGCTTTCCCGATCGATGCATCTCCGGCATATACGAAATGAGGTATCTTGGTACCGTCATCTATCACGGCTTTTTTAAGTTCTACAAAATCACCTATCTTGACCTTGTTTTTCACTTCGCTGCCCGGACGTATGTATGAGAACGGGCCTACGGTGCTTTCCTCCCCTATAACGCTTTCAAGCACTATGGATTTTAAGACCTGTGACCCTTTCCCTATTTTTGAAGCGACTATCCTGCTGTCCGGCCCAATCACTGCAGCTTCGCTTATAAAAGTATCGCCTTCAAGATAAGTATTGGGATAGATCACTGCGCCGGGTGCGATCTTTACTGTGTAATCGATATAGGTATTATCAAGCGATATGATCTTTACGCCGTTTTGTATATGGCCTGCATTGATCTCATATTTTATTTCCTCACACGCATAATAGTAGGCAAGAGGATCATTGATCGCATCATGATCCAATTTACCTTTTTTGTCCGCAAACTCTTCTATTTCAGACAGACTGTAGCAGAACATGTCTTCAGGTACAGGAAAGCCGTTCTCATCAAAATAGAAGCCAAGACTGCAAAGCTTATGCTCCAGTATTTCTTTGGGAGTCATTCCAAAAACAGGCTTGTCTCTATAAGCGTTGAAATATTCTGACTCTTTGATCCTGAATCTTTTATCTTTCATTTTTTTGCACCCCTGCTTAAATTATACAACAATACTCATATGAAAAACATATTATGTCTATAATTTTACCCTTATGCAGGCAGCTGTCCCTTTCTTTAAAATGACATCCATATACCTTGAACCGGTTTTTTGAACAGTATCGCATCCCGATGATTCAACATCCCGATAAATACCCGGTACCTCCACTGTCACTCTTGTATCTTCTTCAGGATAGAGGGTGAATGAAACATCCTTTTCCCCCATATCCCATTCTATATCCGCCCCGGTCCTGCATCTTGTCTTCATACCCTTTACCGAGCCTTTTGACCAGGATCCCGGAAGTGCGGGAATGATACGGATAAACCCCGGCTTGGAGAACAGAAGCATCTCAAATACCGCCGCTGTGAATCCGAAATTAGCATCTATCTGGAAAGGAGGATCACCGTTGAACCAGTCTGCTGTTATTCCTGCGCCTCTCCAGTCATTATGACATGTGAAAAGATTGTTTCTTGTGCATGACCTTATAACATTTCCCAGACATCTCAACGCTCTATCGCCTTTTTCCAGCCTTGCATATATGTTTGCCATATGCGAATATGACCAGCCTGTCTGTTCAGAGAAGCCGACAAGAAGCCTCTTTTCGACAGCGTGTTCAAACCCTTTATACAAAACAGGGTCGTTCTCTTTTGTTATTTCCGTACCCGGGAAAAGAGGATAGATATGAGACTGATGGCGGTGATAATAGTTGTCCTTAAGATCGTCCCTCAACCATTCCTTTATCGCTCCGTCTTCATTCAGCCGGTATGAAGGCATTTTGCTCTGCATGTCTTTCCATCTGGTCAGGTTTTCTTTTTCTATCCCCAGATATTCACATGCGGTTATGAGGTTTTGGAACACCTCACGCGCAACAGCCACATCCATGGTCGCATTTATGCATATGGAAGACCTGTGATCGCATATCGGGATGTTTTCAGGCGAATATGAAGGAATGAACATATATTTGCCGTCAGGACCCATGATCAGATAATCCTCATAGAAAAGAGCCACTTCCTTAAGATATCTTACCGCTCTGTTTTTCAAAAAAGCGTCATCACCGGTGAACAGCCAGTAATCATAGAAAAACTGGGCTATCCATCCCGCCCCTGATATCCATGTATTCATGGAACGGCCATGCGTGGTCTGCGCCATAGCCATCAGTATGCCTCTCGCGCCGTAAATCCTTTTTGCATTATCCTTCTCGTCCTCTATCATGGATTCATAATAGTCGAATACCGGCATCATCGTTTCTTTCAGACCGCCCTGCAGCGCAGCCCAGTAATTCATCTGTATGTTTTCATCATTGTGGAAATCGGATGACCATGCAGGATCATAATCACCGTTCCATATCCCCTGAAGATTTGCGGGCAGCCCGCCTTCCCTGGAAGATGAGATGAGAAGATACCTTCCGTAACTGAACATGGTGTGTGTGATCTCTTTATTTATTTCTCCGTTATATGATGCAGCCAGAAGATCCTCATTGCATGGGGCTTTTCTCTTCTGACCTATGTCGAGCGTTATCCTTCCAAACAGTTCCTTCCATCTTTTCACATGCGCTCTGTACATCTTTTCATAATCGCATTTTTGAAGTTCCTTCATGATCTTCCCGACCGATAAATCCCCATCTTCATGTACATATGTCTTTACGAAAATATACACCGTGTCAGCACCCGTCACTCTTGTGTTGTTTTTGTCATGCCATTTTGTACCGCCTTCTGATTTCAGATATGCCACAGCTCCATGTTTTCTTCCGTTTTTGTATGATGCTTTGAAGGTGACGAAATCATCGTCGGTACCAACTTCCCATGTGATCCTGTTTTTTGCGCCTGTACCGCCGTCAAGATTTATCCGGACATTGAGGTATCCCTTTTTGCTTGATGACATTCTGACGCATATGATGTCCTTGTCATAAGAGACGAATGTCTCTCTCTTAAGGCACACATCGCCTTCGGCCCATGAAACAACGGTGCGGGCTGTCTTAAAATCAAGAGAGAAGTCATAATCCGTAAACATGGATTTCGTTTCAAATCCTATGAACATGTCCATGAATGGCTGGTATGGATCGATCTTCATCCTCGAAGGATCGGCTTTGTCTATGTTATTCTTAAGCAGCTGCTCTCCTTCATCGTATCTGCCTTCAAGCATGAGTTTTCTTACCGCATCCATCCCGCCGCTTATCGATCCAAGTACAGGCGGTTCTGAATGATCGAACAGTCTTTCATGATTTATGATCATTTTTTCACGGAAGATCCTTCCAAAAACAAGTGCTCCAATTTTTCCGTTGCCTAAAGGGAATGCATCTTTCCAATTTGATGCAGGCATTCTGTTTGACATTGAATCCGGCATAATTACCTCCTAATTGACTTTCATTTGCGCCTGTATCTCGTGGTTTACATGGATGGTCACATAAGTATGGCCCCCATCGTCATTTTTCCTTATGACCCTGCATCCTGAAGTCTGTATATCTGTCACGATGAAAGGTATTTCAACGGTTATATCATAATTGTAGTGAGGTGACATGCCAAGTGATATCTCATGTTTTTTCATATCCCATTCGATATCACACTCCATCATGCATCTTGTGTGCACGCCTTTGATGCTTCCTTTGCTCCATTCATCCGGAACCGCAGGCACAAGCCGTATGAATGCCGGTTTGGAGTATATGAGCATTTCAAATATCGCGGCTGTGAATCCGAAGTTTGCATCTATCTGGAAGGGAGCATCTTTCCCGAACCAGCTTAAAGTCAGACCCTGATCCCTCCAGTCATTGTGATATGTGAACAGGTTCTGTCCCGTACATGCGCGAAGCACATAATTCAGGCACTCAAGTGCTTTCTCACCGTCTTCGAGCCTTGCATATATATTAGCCATATTGGCATATGACCATCCGACCTGCTCGGGTAAGCCTATAGTAAGCCTTTTTTCAACTGCAAGTTTTATCCCGTCATACAGCTGCCTGTTGTTTTCCTTTGTGATCTCTGTCCCCGGGAAAAACGGATAGATATGGGACTGATGCCTGTGATGGTAATTATCATTGAGCCCTTCGTACAGCCATTCCTTCATGGCTTTGTCTGAGTTTAGCTCATATTCCGGCATCTTATCGAGCATATCCTGCCATTTAGCGATGTTTGCCTCTTCTATCTCAAGATGCTGGCATGCGAATATGAGGTTATGCAGCACATCACGTGCGATCGCTATATCCATCGTGGCATTTATGCTTAGCATTGCGGGATGCTCAGTAACGGGCACGTTTTCGGGCGATACCGAAGGTATGAACATATATTTGCCATTTTTACCTGTTATTAAGAAGTCTTCATAGAATAAAGCCACTTCCTTCATGAATCTGACTGCCCTTCGTTTTAAGAAATCAGAGTCGTCCGTATACAGCCAGTAATCAAAGTATTGTCTGCTTATCCATCCTCCTGCCGATATCCACGACTGCCACAACCCGGTCGATCCGTTTATCTGCCCGTGGGTGCTCATGCATACAGGGACAAGTATCCCTCTGCATCCGTATATTTTCCTGGCATTCTCGCGGAAATCCGGTATCATCGAATCGAAATAATCGTAGAAGGCCATTGCCTGTTCATTCATCCCTCCGGGAAGAGCGCACCAGTAGTTCATTTGTATACTCACATCGTTATGTATATCGGAATCCCATTTCGGGTTGTATTCACCGTTCCAAATCCCCTGCATATTCGCAGGCAATCCTCCCTGTTTTGATGATGATATGAGAAGATATCTGCCATAATTGAACATCGTATGGAACAGGTTCCTGGGCTTTTTATCTTCATATGCCATCAGCAGATATTCCTCATTGGAGGATGTCTTTTTTCCCTGCCCGATGTCAAGAGTTATCTTTCCATATGCTTCCTTCCACTGTTTTACATGTTTCCTGTGAAGCTTCTCATAATCCAGTTTTTTTATTTCCTTCACTATCCTAGCAATAGCCTTTTTAGGATCCTCATATATATATTCCTTCACAAAGACATAAATGATATCGGCAGACTTTACCTGTATCGCCCCTTCATCGCATGTCACCGTTCCTCCTATGGACTGTGCGTAAGCTACGGCTCCGTGTTCTCTTCCGTTCTTGTATTTTACGCTGTATATATAACAGCCGTCTCCCGCCATATGCATCGCATCCAGATATTGCGATCCTCCTGCTACAGGATCGATATATATCCTCAGGTCCAGAGGCGTATTAATGGAAGAACTGAGTTTCGTACAGATCACACCGGTATCATATGATACGAATGTTTCCCTTTTAAGTACATTTTCGTTTTCTTTCCATGTAACAGAAGCTGTCGCCGTTTTAAAATCCAGCATTGCGGAATAACCGGTGAATGCTCCATTTGGTTTCCTCACCATGAACAGTTCCCCGAAAGGCTGATACGGATCTACGTTATATACTTCTTTGCAGCAGGCTTTGAATCTTTCATTGAACAGCTTAAGGGCGTAATCATATCTGCCTTCAAGCATGATGCTTCTTATTTCTTTGAGATTTTTATAGAAAGGTTCATAATCAGGCGTCTTCTGATATCTGAAAAGCCTTTCGTTGTTCAAAACTATTCTTTCCTTTTGTATATTACCAAAAACCAGGGCACCAATATTACCGTTACCGAGAGGTAAAGCATCCTCCCAGCGTGTAGCAGGCATCTTTTTAAACATAAAATCTGACATGTCGCACCCCCATGCAGATATGATAACACAGAAGATAGGCATGCGGAATGTGTTTATTTACATTTTGGCCGGTCCTGCTTCCAGATGCAGAGAGTCTTGTCCTCATTTTCGCCCGTGAATCCGAACTCCGGCATACCGTACCGGTATGCATCCTTTTTCTTTTCCATATATTCCATGAAATCATCCGCTTCTATATGATTATCCATAAGAGCGATGAATGCATCTACTCTTGCCGCGCTTTCGCTTATATTAAACAGCTTATCCGCAGCCATCAGTATTTCCTTTTCCCTCTGGCTCTTGCTTTTGATCTCTCCTATGAGCGCATCACGGCAGAAAGCGTCCGGATATATTATATTCAATCCTCTAAGATCAGTATCTGTCGCTTCCACTTTTTCATCCTGCGGACAGCCTTCTTCTATTTCCGCTTTATAGAAGAGATAGTCCGTGGTCGGGCTTGATGTAGCTGTTATGAATTCAGGATCGGATATCCCTATACCGTAGAGTTCACGGCATTTGTCTTTCAGATACCCGTTCCTAAGGCTTTCAGTCAGTTCT
>JBAYNV010000130.1:0-6266 GCA_041678685.1 Clostridia bacterium | reverse complement strand
CATATCATGGCCTAAAGGGCCATCTCCTGTCACTCCGCACCTTGTGCAGGCCGCTGGTAATTCACATGTAGCGGCACTATAGCTATGTGCCAGAATCGCCTGATCCACATATCCGCATACTGTACAGTATTTTGCTGTATTACAGGTAGCTGCCGGAATATTATATGTATGAGAGACATACTGTATGTCATTTTCAAGTGCTGTACATCTGGAACATTTATTTTGTGTAATTACCTTGTGTTGAGTACTGCTGTATACCTGATATGATGTATTCTGATAAACTGTATAATTATGTCCAAGTATCTCTATTTCAGTCGTCGAAGCTGTTCCTTGACATATTGTACACTTTAATATTGATTCACCTGGTTCAGTACATGTCGCGCTTTTTGTTATTATGCTCTCAAACGGTCCTACATGGTTATCTGGATTAATCGGCATGCCTTGTGTTTCAATATAGGTACAATTTGCAAGATAACAACTTCTTGTTTTTGAACCCACAGATGAGCAGGTAGGTGCAGTGATCGTACTCCACAAACCCATTGAATGTGCTATACAGTTAATAGAATAATCAAAATAGTATTCATCGCTCCATAAGGGATTGGCAATACTGATACCAACACCTGTATAATCTATATTTATGTTCCTTACCGTTATATAGATGTCGTTCTGATAATCTGACGCAATATGTTCTATTGGATCTTGTATCGAAAATACTCCATTAGATTCGTTTTCCAAATATACGTAGACAGCAAATTCAGCGTCCATTAAACTTGAATCATCCTGTCCTAATATTGAAGTAACCAGTGAACTTGAAGCATATGTCGGTTTGAATCTATAGTAATGTGAAGATAAATACATTACTGATGAACTTCTATTGTATGGGAATGACAGTACATATTTATTAATAGAGTTACCTTGTACATCGTGCGACTCCTGTACAGATTCTGCACCACTATCCCATCCATTCATGTAGCTGTCATATATCTCAGTATGATTAATATCATATATACTTGATGTAAAACCAGTAAATACATCAGAGAGACTCGTATTATATGAATCAACTAAAACATCGTTGACTATATCAAGATATGAATAACTTAAATCATCCGGATTTGCCATCTCCACCATTATATCATTAACTACATTTTGACCACAGAAGCTTTCTATATACCATAAGAATATGGCGGCACCATATTCATTAGTAATAGCCGAAGCATATCCGTAGTCTATTGGCAATTCTGTATTACGTAAATAATCATTGATGAAACCTGCCATATATCCTGTTGCTCCGCTAATAATCTCACCTTCTGAATATGTCGCAATTGCTTCATCAAAATATTCTGATGCTTGGTAGTTATTTGCAAATAATAAAGCATGGGTCAATTCATGAACTATAGTCATTTGTATATCAATAGTAGATAGAATATTTATGTCAACAGAAATGTCAGCACTTGCGGTACTTGGTTTGTTGTTCACTGTAAATATTTGTGTGGGACAAGTCTGTCCCATTACTGGTAGTGAACCCAAATACACATTAATCAAATCATTATCCGGATGTAGCACCAGTTCGTTTATTCCTTCATATTCATTTAATAATTTACCATATAAATTTTCTAAAAGAATAGCATAATATTCAATAGAATCAGGATAACCATTATTATCTAAATCTCTGAGTCCATAATGAATACTGTCAGGATCACGGCCGTTGATTATATCATCATTATCATCATCATCTTCAGAATAACTTGTATTATCAAGATTAGGCCAACAATATTTTAAGAAATTATTGCTAGTAGTTGAATTCGTATACCACACAGCAAAATGCCTTCCTTCATCTTCGTTGGTAATAACTCCATCTCCATTTGTGTCGTATCCAGAACCCAATACAAAACAAGTATTCACATCACTTAAATTACTTGGTTTCCCAGAGGTGTCACCTTGATTGTAATATGCCACCTTTTCATTATCCATATAGTTTGCCTTTATAGCTTCATCATCGTGTGTTGAAATATACCTATATAAATAATTATGCAATTCTGCAATATTTAAACCGCTATCTTCAGATAACAAGTAACTGGAGAGTTCATCTTTGTTTATATGTTCAGAATAGTAGAGCATTTTCTCAGACAACGAATTGAACTGAATTTCATTGTTTTCTACACTTATGTCTGATAATTCCGTATTGCTGCTATCTGCTTTACTGTCTTTTTCCTCTGCAATAGTTTTATCACTTAATTTAATATCATAACTACAGGAAGCAATACCCTTACATATATCTATTGAATCATAATCATACAAGGATAAATAGTCATTGTCGTTTATAATTATTTTATAAATTTCGTCTTTACTGACTGAAAATTCATACATACCTTCATCATTTGTTTTTATACTGCTTACTGGTTCGTACTCCTGTATATCTATGTTATCGCCATACGAAATAAATTTTATCTGTCTTGTCAATTCAATGCTAATATTATTAAATATATTATCGTTAGTGTCATATTCGCTATTTTTGTTCGAATCATAATATATTCTACCAGATATAGTTATTACGTCATTTTCAGCATTTACAAATAAAGGTACCAATAAAAGTAATAGTACTAAACAAATTATAGTGAATCTTCTTTTCACAATTCCTCCTCAATAATTCTATCCTGTTACATACAAAAATATGTTTATGATATTGCTTATACAAACCATCTTAAAACAATATTTACTAATTGTCAATTAGTTCGATAAAACTAAAAACTCCATAATGCGTATGGAGTTTTTAGATCAAGATTATTGTTATTACTGACGTTTACTTTTTTCTCTCTGCCCTTATCTGCTTTCTTAGGACAGCTTCATCCCTCTCCTGATTGGGATCAGGAAGGAAATGTTCGAAGATAATGATATCAAAGTCTTTTATTTTATCAAACTGTTCCTGGTCCCTGATCGTCCACGTAGCCATGACCGGACGGAAAAGGAACCTTACGATATTCACTCCCCATATGCCCAGAGAATTATAGTCACATGCAATGAACTGAGGACGTGTGAGGAAATTAAGAAGCATTTCCTGTATCAGGAATGCTGTAACAGGTTTCAGGGTTTTTTCTTTGATATGGTTACACATCAGCAGTCCCCTTAATATCATGGGATTAGTCTTTGCATATTTGCGGACTATCAGAGGATTGAAGGATTCAACGCAATATCTTCCTTTGTAGCGTATAAGGATCGCGTTTGTATCTTTTACCAGATCGTCATGATTCCTGCAGTTCTTCAATTCAACGACTATAGGGGTCGCTCCATTTACAGCGGCAAGGACATCAGTAAATAACGGAATCCTCTCGTCCGTACCATTTAGAGGCAGTTCTTTGAGTTCATCATATGTGAGTTCGTTGACTTTTTTATCTAGTCCGCAAACTCTATTCAGATCATCGTCATGAAAAACCACGACCTGCCTGTCTTTTGAAAACTGCACATCCAATTCCATACCGTATCCGGCATCAACAGCCGCCCTGAAAGCTTTTATCGAGTTCTCCGGTATATCTTTGCTCATATCATGAAGTCCTCTGTGAGCATAAAGGTATTTCCTGAAATACTTCTTGTCTTCCCTGATAAAATCAGAAGGCCATATCATAAGCACCCATATGATCCCAAATATTATGGCAAGGTACAAATACTCCATTTAATCAGTCCCCCGTATCAAATGTTTCAAGTTTCTTTTTCTTAATCTGAGGCTTGCTGTCACCATATTTAACAAACAACATACATATGAATGACAGTACGAGGAACAAGATCGCATACGGGAATAGTATCTGATAACCTATATGCAGGAAAAGCTGTCCGATAAGGATAGGAGTCAGTATCTGAGAACTCATGGTGCATGTATAGTAGACGCCTGTATACTGGCCTATCGTAGTTCCCTTGCTCATTTCAAGAACCATAGGCAATGTGTTTACTGTAATGGAACCTGCAACTATACCTACGCCTGCGAACAGTAAATTAGCAAAGAATGCGAATTCCGTCATGAATGCTGCAACAGTGAACAAGGCGATCCCAAGAAGAAGCGAGAACAGTATAGTCTTTCTTCGGCCTATCCTCGATGTAAGGTAAGCGATCGGGATATATGTGATAACACCGGTTATGGTCGCGATCATAAGGTATCCTGCAGCAGCGCTTTCAGATTGTCCGAAGTAATTTACAACATACTGTGAAAAAGCCGTTGTTACAGCATTGTAACCGAAAACCCAGAGGAAAATCGAGGCTAAAAGCATTGTCATGCTCTTAATGACATCCTTCGGCATTTTTTCAGGTTTATTTTCCACTGTTTCCACTATTTTATCTTCTATAAGCGTATCCCCATAATTGATGTCTTCCATTTCTTTTCTGTATTTATTTTCTCTTACAGTAACGAACAGGACAAGGACACAGATGACCATCAGGGCAGCGACCGTAATAAAGAACGATGTGTAGTCAAGATCTTCACCCGGTTTGATGAATATCTTCAGTGCAAGTATTATCGTACCGCCTAAGGTACCCATCAGATTGATGACCGCATTTCCCTGTGAACGTACAGGTTTCGCTGTCACATCAGGCATAAGGGCTACTGCAGGTGATCTGTATGTTGCCATTGCGATCAGTACCAGTCCTAAAGATACCATGAACAGCACCAGATTATTCGAATTTGCAGCCAGCGGAAGAACAACAGTGAATATCGCGGCAAGCGCTGTGCCTGCTAAAATGAATGGCATCCTCCTGCCGATCTTTGTTCTTACTTTATCGCTTATCGTACCAAACAACGGAAGCATAAATAATCCAAGAACATTATCTGCCGCCATTATTGAGTTAGCGATATCCACTCGTAATCCAAACTTGTTGATAAGTATCAGCGGGATAACAAAGTCATACATCTGCCAGAACATGCAGATGGACATAAAAGCCAAGCCCACTAGAAATGTCCTTTTGTAATTAAGTTTCATATATTAAACTCCTTCGAATATTGATAAAAATATTATAGCATAGTGTAAATTAAAAAAGAAACAAAAAAGCATGCTTCCGCATGCTTTTTTCCCCCAGATGATGTAATTATAAAAAATCACACCTTCATGTTTTCGCCGTAACGTTTGATCTTCTTTGTAGTTGTTTTAACAAATTCCAAGTCCCTTACGATCAGTTTATGTATTGCCTTATATGTAGGCACAGTCGCATTGATCTCCTTTACCAGCTCCATCAGCTTATTGTATATAAACTGTTTGTCGCCTGTATGGAACTCTTCTTCAAAAACAGTGAATGCTGGGAATATAGATGCGGTTATTATATCTTCCCCGTCTTCGGCTTTAACAGCGAATACAAGGCATTCTTCAACATATTTGCTCTTAGCTATCTTAACTTCCAGTTCCTCAGGAAATACATTCTTTCCTGTCTTTGTAATTATTACGCTCTTCTTTCGTCCTGTGATATATATAAATCCATGCTCATTTATATAACCGAGGTCTCCTGTGTGGAAATATCCACATTCGAATACCCGTGCATTTTCTTCAGGCATATTAAGATATCCCTTCATTATATTCGGTCCTTTTGCACAGATCTCTCCTATACCTTCAGTATCTTTATCCAATATAACTACTTCCACTCCAGGTAAAGGGAGACCAGCGGAAGCATCTTCATAATCGACATCCGAGTTTAAACCCAGAATAGGTGAACACTCGGTAAGTCCATATCCCTGCAGGAACTTCATGCCTATCTTTCTGAAAAATTTCGATACATCAGGTGATATAGCAGCCGCACCGGAGATCATCATTTTCAATTCCCCGCCAAAACTGTCATGTATCTTTTCAAATAGCTTTCTTCTCATCTTAATATTGAAATGAAGTGCATCAGCAATCTTCATTCCCGTATTGAGTTTCTTCATGCTTCCTTCTTTTTCAGCAGCTTTTATGATCTTCTTATATATCCCTTCAAACAGAAGAGGAACGGAAAGCATTACTGTAGGATGTATCTCGTTCATGTTTTTGCTTATATACTTCAATCCTTCGCAATATGCTATAGCGCTTCCTCTGTAGACAGCGCACAGGAAGCCGCATGTGCATTCATATGTATGATGAAGCGGCAGAATTGAAAAGAATATATCGCTAGGATCTATATATATCATTGAACTCATGGCCATAAGATTTGAAGCAAGGTTATGATGCGTAAGCGCAACAGCCTTTGAAACGGATGTCGTGGCTGATGTATAGAGTATTATAAGATTTTCATCAGGATCTATTTTCGCATCAAGATATATT
>JBAYNV010000129.1:0-6371 GCA_041678685.1 Clostridia bacterium | reverse complement strand
TGCTTTTGATCTCTCCTATGAGCGCATCACGGCAGAAAGCGTCCGGATATATTATATTCAATCCTTTTAGATCAATATCTGTTACTTCCACCTTTTCGTCCTGCAAACAGCCTTCTTCTATTTCTGCCTTATAAAAAAGATAGTTTATAGCCAGGCTTGACGTAGCTGTTATGAATTCGGGATCGGATATCCCTATATCGTAAAGCTCCCGGCATTTGTTTTTCAGATATCCGTTCCTAAGACTTTCCACCAGTTCTTCTTCCGTTCCCAGTTCCCAGAAACCGTAGTAGTCATCATTATTGAAATGATCCTTTTTTACAACATGCTTTCCATCTTTCATAAGGGCAATAGTGAATTTAATCATTTTTTCGCCTCTTTCCTGTCGTCGAAATATCTGCGGTTCTCCTCCATTATATCTTCCCTGCTTTTTTCTTTGCCTGTTATGATCATTACCGCGATGTTGTCTCCGAAAGCGAATGTAAGCTTATCCAGTTCATCCTCTCCGACCCATATAAAACCTTCAGATATGACATCGTTCAAAAGATCCGCATCATAATACCCGAAGCTTATGACGCAGTCATTATCGCGGAAATCCTCCTCGTATATGCTCTTATTTATGCATATATCCATGCCATATTTATCTTTTAAGCAGTATTTCAGTATTTCTTCTTTACATGCAACGGCATTTATGGCTTCAGCCCTTGGAAATGCCGCATACATATTCTCATTGAGATCCTGTATTTCTATCAGGTATTTATCGTTCCTCTTGATCACCGCGCCTATAAATTCCGCTAACATATCATTCTCCTTATTACTGACAATTATTAGAATTTTATTGTAATAACGGAAAAGTGTAATGTCAAGAGATTATTTACATTATGTGGATAAAAACAAGTGATCGTGTATTACGGTCACCTGTTTTGCCGAATATATAGTTGTTTACCTGTGATAAAGACCGGGAATTAAAATAAACCGGATATCTTCCCGTCATTGTCTATGTCTATCGACATGGCTGCAGGAACTTTCGGCAGACCAGGCATAGTCATTATCTCTCCTGTCAGCGCTACTATGAAACCTGCACCTGCAGATATCTTGAGGTCTCGCACCACAACAGTGAATCCGGCAGGTCTGCAAATGAGTTTAACATTATCCGAGAATGAGAATTGCGTCTTTGCGATACAAACAGGAAGTCTGCTGTAACCTTTTTCCTTTATGACTTTAAGTACGGCTTTCGCGTCGGATGACAGTTCCACTCCCAAAGCTCCGTATATCCTGGTTGCGATAGCATTAAGCTTATCCAGTGTCGAAAGACTGCTTTCATAACAGAATGTGAATCCGTTTGGCTCGTCGCATAATCTTACGACTTCTTCCGCAAGTTCTCTTCCGCCTTCCCCGCCTTTTTCCCATACGAGGCACTCTACAGCTTTTACTCCGATCGAAGCGCAGCCTTTTTTGATGACATCAAGTTCCTCCTGAGTATCTTTTGAGAATTTATTGATCGAAACGACCGCCGGTATTTTAAATACCTGTGTCATATTTTCTATATGTTTGTAAAGGTTAGGCATGCCAAGTTCGACAGCCCGTACATTAGTCTCTCCCAGATCTTTTTTATTTATTCCTCCATGATACTTGAGGGCTTTTACTGTTGCTACTATCACAACGGCCTTTGGATGCAGGTCAGCCATTCTGCATTTTATATCAAAGAACTTCTCCGCACCCAGATCTGCGCCGAAGCCTGCTTCCGTAACGACGTAATCCGCGAGTTTCAAAGCATACCTTGTAGCCATTACGCTGTTGCATCCATGAGCGATATTGGCAAAAGGCCCGCCGTGCACGAATGCGGGAGTACCTTCAAGTGTCTGTACAAGGTTCGGTTTCAGTGCATCCTTGAGAAGCACAGTCAGTGAACCTTCTGCTTTAAGCATCGCAGCGGTAACAGGTTCTCCGTTGTAGTCGTATCCGATTATTATCCTGCCGATCCTTTCTTTCATGTCGTCTATACTGTTTGAAAGACATAGTATAGCCATTATTTCGCTCGCTACGGTGATATCGAATCCGTCTTCACGGGGCATGCCGTTGGATTTTCCGCCAAGCCCGTCGACTGTATATCGAAGCTGCCTGTCATTCATGTCAAGGCATCTCTTCCATGTGATCCTGCGGACATCTATGTTCAGTTCGTTTCCCTGATATATGTGGTTGTCTATCAATGCCGCAAGAAGATTATTTGCCGCAGTAACAGCATGTATGTCGCCTGTAAAATGAAGATTGATGTCTTCCATGGGGACCACCTGCGCATATCCTCCGCCTGCCGCGCCTCCCTTTACTCCGAAAACAGGTCCAAGCGACGGCTCACGTAATGCAAGCATGGATTTCTTTCCTATTTTGCGTAAAGCATCGGCAAGACCTATCGATGTGGTCGTCTTCCCTTCGCCTGCGGGAGTAGGCGTGATAGCTGTGACAAGTATGAGATTTCCGTCTTTTTCCCTGCCTGCTATAGCGCTGCTTTTGACTTTTGCTTTATAATCTCCGTAAAGCTCAAGTGAACCGGCATCTATCCCTATTGAAGCGGCGATCTGTGTTATTGGTTTCATTTTTGAATTCTGCGCAATTTCGATATCGGTCAGCATATGACACCATCCTTTATTAAAAATTTTACATAGAAAGATTATACATCAAAACGCCTGCGGTTTGATAAATATATGGAGTTATATTTTTATATCAGAATTCGTTACAGTAAACATCTATTCCCATCGTCACTGTTTTGGGAAGCTTTTTAGCCATATAAAGATATGCTTTTGTAAGATCATCTTTCATTTCTTTCGGATCCTTACATTTGACTATTATCCTCGTTCTGAATTTATCGTTCAGTTTGCTTATCTGAGGCCTCGACGGGGCAAAAACCGTCATGCCTGTATTATGAAGGATATTGTAACAGACAGCCGCGTTCTCATCAGCCAGATGCTGCTGCATCGATGTGAACATTATTATCGCCATGGATGTATACGGAGGGAAGTCCAGTATCTTCCTTATCCTCATTTCGGTACTGTAAAACGACTGATAGTCCTGCTTTATTGCGTTTTCAATCAAGGGCGAGTCTACATTGTATGCCTGTATTATCGCACGCCCTTTAAGATCCGACCGGCCTGCCCTTCCCGATGCCTGCGTTATGAGCTGGTAAGCGTTTTCGGATGATTCATAAAACAGACCTGAACCCAGAGCGTCTGCATTCAATATCCCTACGAGCGTAACAAGAGGGTAATCGTGTCCCTTGGCTATCATCTGAGTACCTATCAGTATATCCACCTTCTCGTTTTCAAACTTCTCCAGAAGATCTCTGTGAGAGTTTTTCATGCCGGTGGTGTCAAGATCCATTCTAAGTACGGAAGCCTCAGGAAACAGCTCGTGAAGCTCTGCTTCGACCTTTTCGGTCCCCGCTCCGCATTCCATCATCGTCTCTTCTTTACAGACAGGGCATATGCCTGACTTCCTCTGTATATGTCCGCAGTAATGGCAGACAAGGAAATCCTTTCCTTTGTGATATGTCATTGGCACATCACAGTGCTCGCACTTCACTACCGTCCTGCATTTAGTGCATAACTGCATGGAGGAATATCCTCTTCTGTTCAGGAACAGAACAGTCTGTTCGCCGTTTGCTATATTCTTTTCTATTTCCTTTATGAGGGTATTGCTGAATACGGACATATGGCCGTTTATGGTGTCATCCCTCATATCGACCAGCGAAACGTCGGGAAGCTTTCCTAAGGCCCTGTTTGACATTGTAAGCACTCTTCCCTGTTTATCCATCGCATCATATGTCGTTACTTTAGGTGTTGCTGAACCGAGCACCAGTATGGCTCCGTCTTCCTTCGCCCTTCTGTCAGCAACGAAATTCGTGTGGTATTTCGGAGTGCATTCCGATATATACGAACCGTCATGCTCCTCATCGATCACGATGAGCCCAAGGTTGGAAAATGGAGCGAATATACAGCTTCTTGTGCCTAAAGCTATTGCGACTTCACCTCTTTTTATCCTCATCCACGCACTGTATCTTTCCTTCATCGAAAGTCTGCTGTGCATGACGACAAGGTTGTTGCCGAATCTTTGAGTGAATCTGTTCACCATCAATGGCGTAAGACCTATTTCGGGAACAAGCACTATCGAGCTTTTACCTTTTGCCAGGACCTCGGATACAAGTTTCATATATACTTCCGTTTTCCCGCTTCCGGTTATCCCGTGGATAAGGAACTTATCATACTTTCCTTCCTGTATGGGCATGCTTATCCTGTCAATCACGTATTTCTGGTCATCAGTAAAATGCTTTTCAGTTGATGTGGGAGCAATATCGGGTACGTTTTGCTCATCCTGTTTCCTGGGTTTTAAAAAGCTCTCGATGTAGCCTTTCTTTTCCAGTGTCGACAGTACGTTTCTGGATATGTTTTCGTAAGATGCGAAATCGTTTATGGTTATATCCTCATATTCGGCTAAAAGCTCCAGCACGCGGATATGTTTTTCATTCTTTATCCGGTCCTTGAATATGAGCTCGTTTATTTCAGAGGGCAAGATAAGAAGCCTGACCGCTTTTTCGAACTTGTTCTTCATATTGCGGATGCCCTGTTCCACGATCTTTATCCTGTTTTCCTTTATTTCCTCATTTATCTGTTTTATCCCCCCGGGGGCAGATTGCAGATACGCCTGGAAGGGTATCAGCTTCCCGTCTTCTAAAAGCACCAGCTTTTCCACCGATATCCGAAGTCCCAGAGGGACCATGGCATTAAGAGCCTGACCGTACGTGCAGAAATATTCGTCCCTTATATCCCTGGCAAGACGGAACATGCTTTTTGAGACAAGAGCTTCGTCATCCAGAAGCTCGGAAATATACTTCATTTTGATCTTGTCGAATTTCTTATCGTATGCGATGAAATCAAGAAAATATGCGACTTTGGCGGTATCGCCGGAACCGAAAGGCACCATGACGCGCATGCCTGTTTCCAAATAACAAGCCATGCTTTCAGGCACAAGATAATTGTATACCTTATCATAGGATCTGGTGGTATTATCCAGTATTACTGCTGCTACTATTTTGTTTTCCATTCTCTCCTAATATGCTACAGCCCAGATGACCATGTGTTTTGCAGCCTGTCCGCAGCACACGCATTTATCGGAAAAGCTCTCCTGATCGAACGGTATGCATCGCGAGGATACGCCGGCCTTTTCCTTCAGTTCCGCTTCACAGGCTTCATCACCGCACCACATTGCCTTTACGAATCCGCCTTCTGTCTCCATTATTTCTTTTACTTCACTTACCGAATATGCATTATGCGTATGGTTATCCAGGTTCACTTTCGCTTCAGTGAACATGCTGCTCTGTATTTCCTTCAATATCCTCTTTACTTCATTTTCTACATTATCCAGGTTTACAGGTGTCTTTTCCTTTGTATCCCTTCTTACTGCCACGCACTGGTTATTTTCTATATCTTTCGGTCCTATTTCCAGTCTGAGAGGCACACCCTTCATTTCGTATTCGGCATATTTCCATCCCGCAGACTGATCGGATATATCCGATTTTGCCCTTATCCCGGAATCCTGCAGTCTGTTTAGGAGTCTGTCTGCAGCTGAAAGAACGCCTTCCTTATGCTGCGCTACCGGTATCACCACTGCCTGGACAGGCGCGATCATGGGCGGGAGTTTGAGTCCTGAATCGTCTCCGTGCGTCATTATGATTCCGCCTATGATCCTGGTGGACATTCCCCATGAAGTCTGAAAGGGTGTATGTAAAGTATTGTCCTTGTCTGTGAATCTTATATCGAATGCCTTGGCAAAACCGTCTCCGAAATAGTGGCTCGTGCCGCTTTGCAAAGCTTTCCTGTCATGCATCATGCATTCTATCGTATATGTTTCCAAAGCTCCCGCGAATTTCTCCCTGTCGGTCTTTCTGCCTCTTACAACGGGCATCGCAAGATACTTTTCCGCAAAATCAGCATATATTTCAAGCATACTCCGCGTTTCTTCACGTGCTTCCTCTGCTGTAGCATGTATGGTATGGCCTTCCTGCCATAGAAATTCCCGGTGCCTTAAAAAAGGCCTTGTGGTCTTTTCCCATCTTACGACCGAACACCATTGGTTATATTTTTTTGGAAGATCCCGCCATGATTTTATTATGTTTTTGTAATGGTCGCAGAAAAGCGTTTCCGATGTGGGACGTACGCAAAGCCTTTCAGCCAGCTCTTCGTTCCCTCCGACAGTTACCCATGCGACTTCAGGGGCGAAACCCTGTACATGGTCTTTTTCCTTCTGAAGAAGCGATTCGGGAATGAACAGCGGCATGTATACGTTCTCGTGCCCGGTCTTTTTGAACATATCATCCAGCACCT
>JBAYNV010000128.1:0-6407 GCA_041678685.1 Clostridia bacterium | reverse complement strand
TGGGATAGCGCTTACGAATGAAGCAAGGAATGCGCTTACTGCAAAGCAGATAGCCACTACTACGCTTGTAAGACCTGTACGGCCGCCAGCTGCGATACCGGATGCGCTTTCAACATATGTCGTGGTATTCGATGTTCCGAATATAGCGCCGATAGATGTTGCAGTTGCATCTGCAAATAAGGCTTTATCCATCTTGGACTTGAAGCCGGAACTTGATTCCATTGCTTTTTCATCTTCTGCGCTGAATATGCCTGAACGACGTCCTGTGCCTATAAATGTTCCGATCGTATCAAATGTATCGGAAAGGCTGAAAGAGAATATCGTTATAAGGACAAGAGGCAGTTTGGACATATCATCAAATAATGATAATATACCGCCTTCTTTGAATATAGCGCCGAATGTAGTTGGGAGTGATGCGCATGCTTCAGCGAAGCTTGTTGTCACTGATGCGTCAGGTATTGTAACGCCTAACGGGATACCTACTAAAGTAGATACGATGATACCTATGAGAATAGCGCCTTTTACTTTAAGAACAAGAAGAACGATGGTAAGGAACAATCCGATAAGGAATACCCACAGAGTCGGTGTATTAAGTGTGGATATACCAGGTACTCCTGCACCGAAATTTATTATTCCGCTGTCAAGGCATCCTATGTAAGCGATGAATATTCCTATACCGCCTGCGATCGCATTCTGCAGACTCCTCGGTATAGCTTTGATGATGTGTTTACGTATTTTTGTTACTGTGATCAGGATGTTGAAAAGTCCGCATATGAACACCATTGAAAGTGCCTGCTGCCATGTGAATCCTAATCCGAAACATACAGTATAAACAAAAAATGCATTGAGGCCCATGCCGGGTGCCTGAGCATATGGAACGTTAGCGACAAGTCCCATTATCAAGGTACCTATGACAGCTGAGATGATGGTCGCAAGAAATACTGCGCCCCATTCCATGCCTGCCTGAGCAAGAATTCCCGGGTTAACGACTATGATGTATGACATAGTAAAGAATGTCGTTAGACCCGCTAAAATTTCTGTTGACACTTTAGTGCCATTTTCTTTTAGCTTGAACATAAATTAAATCCCCCTTTTGAATTTATATATGATTAGTATATAACGCGGCTTTATAAAGTCAACAAAAAAACGCATTAAAAATACGTTTTTTGTGTAGAATCACTTTATGTTTATACATTATGTTGTGTTTTAGATCACCTGGAATATGTAAAACTTCAAATATTCCGTTTCGGGAACGTTCCACAGAATGGGATGATCAGGGGATTGCTGGCGCACCTCGACCTGCTTAAGCTGTACATTTGCGTCATGGGCAGCTTTTTTCAGCATTTCAACAAACAGATCATTACGCATGAAATGCGAACAGGAACATGTTGCAAGGTATCCGCCTCTTGGCAGCAGTTTCATCGCCCTGTAATTTATCTCGCCGTAACCCTTTGAAGCATTCCAGATCGTTCTGCTGCTTTTCGTGAAGGCGGGGGGATCAAGTATTATAAAGTCATATAAAGACTGTTTGCTTTGTGAAAGCTTTGGCAGAAGATCAAAAACATCACATGTCAGAAAATCGATATTTTCAGTTATCCCGTTTATTTGCGCATTCTTTTTTGCCATGGCGATAGCTGATTCGGATATGTCTACAGCTGTAACATGGGTAGCGCCACCTTTTATTGCATTTAAAGCAAATGATCCTGTATGAGTAAAGCAGTCAAGCACATATTTTCCTTTCGCAAGTCTTGCAACTTCAAGCCTGTTGTATTTCTGATCGAGAAAATAGCCAGTCTTCTGTCCGTTTTCGAAATCCACTTCATATACTATTCCATTTTCAGTTATTTCCACAACAGTCGAATCAGGATGCTTAAGGTAATCCGCTTCATACCATCCTTTGTATTCGCTAAGCCCTTCAAGCAGCCTTATGGATATATTGTTTCTTTCATATATTCCTTCTATTTCCACATCTATCTCTTTAAGCACCCTGAATATGAGCCGGAAGATCATGTCTTTGATCCTGTCCATCCCATATGATAGGACCTCAGCGACAAGTATTTTACTGTAACGGTCCACAGTCAGTCCGGGCAGCCCGTCAGCTTCGCCGAAGATAAGACGGCAGTTGTCGAAATCTTCTCTCATCACCGTTTTTCTGAACATGACAGCATAACGCAGCCTTCTTTCAAAAAACTGTTCATCGAATTTCTCATTTGTATTTGAGGAAAGCACGCGTACGCGTATCTTGCTTTTTTCACTATAGAAACCTGTACCGAGATAAGTACCGTTATCTGACATGACATCAACAAATGAACCGTTTTCCGGTGTTTCGGAAACCGATGTGATCTCTGCGTCGTATACCCAGGGATGGCCGTTTTTTAACGCATACTCAGCTTTTTTTGTCACTTTGAATAATGGAAACGTCCTGCTCATATTTAAACCTCTGATCCTTATACAGTTTCATGATGTAAGATGAAGTATATCATAAGTATCATTTGTACGCATAAAAAAATAGGCAGACTTTGACGGTACTGCCTATAAATATGCTATTTATCTGTGATCAATTTGGTAAGATCAGCTCCAGATCAACCATATGAGCAGGTATCCTACAGTTACCGCTACCAGTGTGAAGGGAACGCTTATCTTCATGAACTGTTTCGGTGTGACCTCATAACCTTCCTTGCGCAATATGCCAAGTCCGGTAATATTAGCTGATGCTCCTATGGGAGTAAGGTTGCCGCCCAAAGTTGCCCCTATAAGCAGCCCGAAATACAGGATCGTCGGATCCACATTCATTACAGCCGCGATACCTGCAGTAACGGGAAGCATCGTGGCAACATAAGGTATGTTGTCTATAAATGCTGAGAGCAGTACGGAAGCCCATACGATGAGTGTATATATGACAAACAGATTATTACCGCTGATCCTGACGAATAAAGCTGCGATCGCATCTATAACACCGGCTTCTTTGATACCTCCTATGACTACAAACAGTCCGGCCAAGAGAAGCAGAGTGAAATAGTCTATATCCTTTAATGTATTGAGACTCGCCTTGAAACTGCGGTTTATGATCATTGTCCTTATAAGACCTATCAGAAGCAATCCCATGCAAATGAAACCGTTGATCATTTTTGGCATGTTAGGAAGGAAGGATGCTATTATCAGAAGAACGATCGTACCGAGAAGGAGATATGAAGGGAACATATCTTCGACCTTTGTCCGGTCTTTGACATCGATTTTTTGTTTGTCTTTTCTGAAGATATACATCAGTACAAGCGTTGAAGCAAGCGCTCCTAATTCAACTACAAAAAATAAACCCATTTTTCCCTGATAAACGAAGAAATCAAGGAAATTCATATTTGCCTGGCTGCCAAGCATTATGGATGTCGTATCACCGACAAGCGTTGCCGCACCCTGAAGATTGGAAGAGATGGCTATTGCTATTATGCTGCTGACGGGAGATATATTGAGTTTTTTTGATATATTCAACGCGACCGGAGCTACCATCAGGACGGTGGCCACATTGTCTACAAAAGCGGAAATGATACCTGCAAACAAAGCAAGACATATGATCGCCCATTTTACGTTAGGTACTTTCTGAATGATGAGATCGGCAAGAAGGGAAGGCATCTTCGACTCGATAAAAAGAGTAACGATACCCATTGTCCCTGCTATCATCATTATTACATTCCAGTCGATCTCCGTTAATACCTTGTTAACGGGAAGAAAACCTAATACTACAAAAAGCAATGCTGAGCCTAAAGCGACATATGCCCTGTATTTAGGTAAAAACAGTAACAATACATATGTTACCAAGAATAGAACGAGTGCCCAAATCATTTATATTGATCCTTTCCTCTAACCTGATCCTTGTAAATCAATTGTTCAAATCTTATCATTTATATTATTAAAGTCAATATAAATCACGTTATGCATATTATCGGCATGTTTCATGGAAAAATGAATTATTCTTTAAGAACTGTTGCATTTGCAACGGATAATATTGTTGATATGTAATATACTGCATTTGTAAAACAAACACAAGAAATATACATGATCTGAAATATGCGAAATGGAGGACAAAATGAATAAAACGGCAATTGTAACAGGAGGTTCAAGAGGACTCGGAAAAGCAATGGTCATAAAGCTTGCTTCTATGGGTTATAACGTGGTCGTGAACTTTGTAAGCGACAGGAGCAGGGTCAAAACAGATGAACTGATAGCACAGATCGAAAAGGAATACAAGGTAAAGGGTCTGTCTGCTCAGGGAGATGTTTCGGATTATAACACATGCAAACTGATAGTGGATGCAGCGGTGAATAAATTTGGATCGAAGATCGATATCCTGGTAAACAATGCAGGTATCGATAACAATCTGAGTTTCCTCAAGATCAAACCCGAACAGTATATCCGCCTGATCGGTATAAACCTTTTAAGTTATCTTCATATGGCGCATCTTGTCCTGCCGTATATGGCGGATGCCAATGAGGGATGTATAGTGAACATAGCTTCCATCGGAGGCATGATGGGTGTTGCAGAGCAGGCCGACTACTGTGCCGCAAAGAGCGGTATAATTGGTTTTACAAGAGGCCTGGCTGTGGAATTCGGAGCAAAAAACATACGTGTTAACTGTATAGCTCCGGGCATGATCTGGACCGATATGCTGAAAGAGTGTGATCAGACCGCGCTGGCTGCTCTTAAAAAGACGGTTCCGCTCGGTGAAATAGGTGATGTAGAGGATATCGCAGGATGCCTGGAATACCTGGTCAATGCCAAGTATATGACAGGACAGACAGTATCGCCAAACGGCGGGATACTGATGCCGTAAACCAGTAAAAAAGAGCTGCCGTATGTGAATTGCGGCAGCTCTTTTTCTTGATCTTTGTTTTAATATAAAGTCACTTATTTATCCTGTTATTGAGAAGAAACTCCACCATACGCATGGATTTTGCCGCATCATCTATCAGGCAGATAGGCTTTTTACCTGTCATAAGGAAGTTGATGAAAGCTTCGTCTTCCTGTTTGTATCCGTAATGTGCATATAATGATTTATTACCGCCTGCAAGCTGTATCCCGTCTATCTTCTCTATGTTCTGAGTACCGACTCCGGCAGCTGCCTGCGAGTACATGTTTACGCCTGATGAATATACGATCGTGGCGTCACATCCGTCAGTTCCCGGGAATCCAAGATTTATATATGCGGATGCTTCAGGTCCGTGGATTTCAAAATTGTGTATCCTTGCGGCAGTCTGATAGTTACCTCTCAATGTGCCTGTGACTCCGTTTTCAAATTTCATTACCGAACTCCAGCTGTTATCTACAGGACTGTTGTTGCGTGCAATGACTGTTGCAGCATTTTCCACTTCTGAACCTGCAAGATACCTTACAAGGTCAGCCGCATGCACGATGTCACAGGTAAAAGCATCGGTGAAGTGCCATATGGATGCTATATCTGCATGCTTTATAAAGCAGCCGTCGACCTGCGTTATCGGTGTGATCTTCTTCATTTTATCAAAAACATACTGTACAAGGGGAACATATCTTCTGTTCATGCCCACCTGTATCATCCTGTTGAGTGAAGTGGCTTTTCTTGTAAGCGATTCTGCCTGATATGAATTCAACCCGGCAGGTTTTTCCATGAATATATCTTTACCTGCGCATATACAGTCGTATGCCACTCTGTATAACAGATCAGGCTGCACGAGGCAGTAAACTCCGTCGATCTCCTCGTTCTTAAGCATTTCGCTCATAAGAACATAGGTCTTGGGTATACTGTATTTTGCTGCGGCCTTTTTTGCTTTTTCCTCCACAAGGTCACAGACAGCCACGATCTCACAGTCATTAATTTCGGAAAGACTCGGAAGATGCACTGAGTTGGCTATCCCCCCGCACCCTATTACTGCGATCTTTACTTTTTTGCTCATGATTTATTCTCCTTATATATTGTTAATATTTTTTTCTCTGTGTTTCAATGCCCGGTCAAGATAATCGTCAAGAAGCTCTATATCGAATTCCCTGATGATATCGTGTATATTTTTATCTGTTGATTCACAGGTGAGAAGCACGGATGCGACATTGCCTGGGTCGTATATGGTCAGTTCTTCTTTATATTTTCTCTTTGCTTCCGCTATTTTGGCCATATTGTAATCAAGATGAACGACTGCACAGTCAAGGTTTACTTTCTGTGTCACATAGTCATAATGATTCGTTGTCGATGCAAGCTCTGTTGCGAATGGGTTCAATATCCTGCCCGTATTCTTACGTATAGCCCCCGCAAAGTGACAACGTAATCCATATGCCCATTGTCCCTGTCTTAATCCTCCGTGATATGCCGAACTGAATACTATAAGATCGGGTTTCTGAACTGCATATTTTCTTAAAAGCATATCGAAATTAAGGTCAAAGCATAT
>JBAYNV010000127.1:0-6413 GCA_041678685.1 Clostridia bacterium | reverse complement strand
TTTTATATGTACGCTTCACAGTCGTTTATTACTCCAAATATTTATGCATATTTCACCCGATCCTTTGTGCAGTTAACTGTAATATATAGATTTTCTGCACATATTTCGATACTATTTATGCATCATGCGGGATAGTTATATTGACAATTTACTGATGTGATTGTGTTTTACTTCTTCCTTCGGCAAATTTATACTATTTTTTTACATATTTAATTGACAAAACAAGTTATTTGTTGTTTAATTCCTTACTGGAAGGGACCGGATCACATGCTGGAATTATGTTTTGCTCTTTACGATAAGACACGATGAGATGTTGTTAAGAGCTGTAAAATATAAACTCGTCGGTTTATTGGTTAAAGTATAGGTTTCCTATTCTTTTATAATTGCAATGGACCGACATATAGATGCAGACTGCGGCAATGTCAGGACCGCAGTTTTTTATTATTATTAAGGAGTCAAGTTATGGCACTACTGGAAATTATAAATATATCACATTCGTTCGGAGATAACATGCTCTATGAAAATGCTTCATTTGAATTATTCAAAGGAGAGCACATGGGTATGGTCGGACAGAACGGCACAGGTAAAACAACGCTTATGAATTCGCTTTTAGGAGAAGCTATACCCGACTCAGGCGAGATAAGATGGCAAAAAGGTATCAAAATAGGGTATCTCGATCAGCACGCGAAGATCAGTTCCACGGTCTCTATATTTGATTATCTGAAAACGGCATTCGCTGATCTGTATAACATAGAAACAGAACTCAATAAGATATATGACGACATGTCCAATGACTGTAATGAAGTGTCACTGGATAAAGTCTCGGATTATCAGAGCCTGCTTCTAAACAGCGGATTCTATGAAATAGAAACGACGATATTGAAAGTCGCGGACGGGCTTGGCATAACCGCGCTTGGAATGGACAGCGAACTGGGCAATCTGAGCGGAGGGCAGAGGGCTAAAGTGATTTTAGCAAAGATGCTGCTTGAAAAACCGAATATAATGCTGCTTGATGAGCCTACCAATTTTCTGGACAGAGAACATATCGACTGGCTGAGTTCATACCTCATATCTTTTGAGGGAGCATACATAGTTATATCGCATGATTTTGACTTTCTCGACAAGATCACCACATGTGTATGTGATATCGAGTTTGGCACGATTACAAAGTATAACGGTAATTTTTCCAAGTTCATAGAACTGAAGGGATTCAGAAAAGAAAGCTACGTAAGGGAATTCGCCGCACAACAGAGAGTTATAGCAAAATTCGAGGACTACATTGCTAAAAACAAGGCACGCGCAGCAACGGCAGGGATGGCGAGAAGCCGTCAGAAGCAGCTCAACAAGATAGAAGTCATCGATCCTCTGAAACAGGTCACAAGACCTGACTTTCATTTCGTATCTTTACCGATAACCAGCCAGAAGACTCTGGTCGTCAATGATCTTGAAATAGGTTATGATCATCCGCTTCTGCCAAAATTGAATTTCGAAGTGTTATCAGGGGAGAAAGTCGTCATAACCGGATTCAACGGGATCGGTAAGTCGACTCTGCTCAAGACCCTTATAGGTCAGATACCTAAGTTATCAGGGCATTATGAGTTTGCAAACGGCATCAAGATCGCTTACTTTGAACAGGATCTCAAGTGGGATGTGGGATTTTTAAGTCCGGCACAGATAGTCTCGGACAAATATCCCAAACTGTCGGAAAAACAGATGAGAAGATATCTTGCACAGTGCGGGATCCCGGCAAAGAATGCGTCACAGGCTATCGAGACGTTAAGCGGAGGCGAACAGGCTAAGGTCAAACTGTGCCTTCTGATGCTGAAAGATGCGAATCTTCTGATACTTGATGAACCTACGAACCATCTTGATTCACAGGCAAAGGAAGTCCTCAAGGAACAGCTCATTCTGTGGCAGGGCAGCCTTATCATGGTATTGCATGACACAGAGTTTTACAAAGGTATAACGGATAAAGTTATAAATATCGAAAATTTAAAATAAATGTATCAACAGATGAGGCTGTTTGTCACAGCTCTTTAATGAGTTCATAAACAGCCTTTCTGTTTTCTTCAGGTACTGTGTTTTCATTGAAAAACAACACGCCTTTTAAATTCGAATGGTCACACATGTACTCTTTTATCCATTCACCTATCATCTTAATTATTTCCGGTGTTTTCACCCATATGTTATAGTTCTTAAGCGCCTTGTTCCTTACGCAGAAGTGAAGGACTATATCATTGGGAGCTATGCGGTCAAGTAAGGTAAAAAGATCCTGCTTTGTCATAGGGAAGTGTGCGACATGCGGTATCACATAATCTATACCTTGCGATCTGAGTCTTTTAGGATCATGCCCCCATCCCGAAGCGCATGATGAATGCAGCCAGACATCCATGTCAGGTCTTATCACCTTGATCCTTCTGTTCATCTCACTCATTTTCTTTAATATGGTTTCCGACTTCCATTTCTCGAGAATCTCATCGCCTCTGTTAAAATCCGTGATTTCCAGCCCGGTCTGAGTATGAAACAGCCTCTTTGTATCCTCGCAGTAACAGGAACCGCCCGAATAACTCAGACGTTCGTACCCGATACTTTGCACATTCTTCTGGTCATATACTGTCAGCAGGTCTTCTATTTCATCATTTTCCAGCTGCCATACATCATCGCTGTCAGGACAGAAAAGCCATTTGAATTTTTCACCGTCCTTATACATCTGCTCACACGCGCCGGGATAGGATGATCTGATCCTTTCCGGGTTATATATCGCCAGATTGGTGAACAGCTGTATGCCTATGCCCCGCTTCTTTGCTTCATCGATCACTTTCGAAACGAATTCCGTCTTCATATCCGCATTCAGGCATTTCATATCACGGAAGCATTCCAGCCTGCTGTTTCTTACAGGCCAGGCAAAACCGTCATGCCCGGGCGAAAATAATTCATAACCTGTCATCATGAGGCTCAGCAGATTCATCTGATGCTCTTCCATTTCATTAAGAAGCCGGATCATCCCAGGCATTGTCACTCCGCCTGCATCCAATGACTCATATGTGATGCCCACCTGCCAGCCTTTATATAAATGATCCTCAGTTCTCATTCTTTATACCCCTTTTTTGCTTTTTATCCAAAACCCACAGAAATTCAACTGTCGCATAAGATAGAAATATTCTATTATCTTTTACTTTTCAAATCAACAGCTTATTGATCGTATCCGCCATTGAGCTGAATATAAGGCAGGCCGAAGCCGCTCCTGCATCTATGTAACCTCTTGAACGCTCACCGAGCCTGCTGGCTCTTCCTACTTTTGCCACCAGATCTTTTGTTGACTCCATGCCTTTTATTGCAGCTTCCTTCATTGCATCAAGTGACTCATGAAAACTACTGCCTGCTTCGAAACTGTCATGAAATGCTTTCACCGCAGGGACAAGCGTATCAAGCATTGTCTTGTCGCCTACTTCAGCAGAACCTATGTCTCTTATGCCGGCTTCGCCTGCTTTAAGCATTTCATAGAATACCCTTGAATCTATCATTTCCTTATTCTCGCACTCATCAGCCATTGCAATAAAAAACATACCGTACAGAGGACCCATAGATCCTCCTATATCTTCTACCAGTACTTCTGAAAGCGTCCTCATGCTATATGACAGATCACCGGATTTTTCAGCAAGTTTAGCGCCACATATAGAAAAACCCTTATTCATATTTATTCCGTGATCGCCGTCACCTATCATACCGTCGATATCGCTTAAGTACTGCTTATTTATCTGAATGGTTTTTATCAGATCATATACTATCAAACTTCCCTCTTTGTTTGTGAACATCTCTTTCATGACCGTTACCTCCGATACTGTCTGAAGCCCGGTGAATCCGCTTCATAATCGATGCATTCCTTAAGCTCATCATCAAGCTTCATCACGGTAAGAGTGGCTCCTGCCATTTCAAGAGACGTGAAATAGTTACCGACGTACGATGCATGTACTTTGATGCCTTTTTCGCTAAGGACATCAGATACCCGGTTATATAGAATATACAGTTCCATAAGAGGAGTCGAACCAAGCCCTGAAAGAAGCACTACGGTCTCATTGCCTTTATTAAAGGGAAGATCCGGCAGTATTATACCCAGCATCCTGTCTGCTATTTCGTCAGCCTTTTCAAGCTTTGCCACCGCCAGCCCCGGTTCGCCATGATGTCCTATACCTATCTCCATCATCCCGTCAGCTATAGTGAAATTCGGGTGTCCGACCTCCGGTAAGGTACATGGGCTCAGCCCCACACCCATGCTTCTTGTATTATTGATGGCTTTCTGCGCGGTCCCTATAACCTCATCAAGGCTTGCTCCCATAGTGGCTTTTGCGCCTGCGCATTTCCACATCAGTATTTCACCTGCCACGCCACGCCTTTTTTCCCTCGCAGAATTGGGAGCTGACGGTACATCATCATTGGCTACCACTGTTTTTACTTTTATCCCGTCTTTCTCTGCCATTTTTACAGCCATCTTCACATTCATATTATCGCCGGCATAGTTACCGTAAAGACATGCCACCCCACATCCTGAATCCACAGCCTTGAAAGCGTCATGGAACATTCTGGCAGGAGGAGAGGAAAACAGCTCGCCTACAGCCACGGCATCGACCATGTTTCTACCAATATACCCGATAAATGCGGGTTTATGGCCTGAACCTCCGCCTGTCACGATACCGACCTTGCCTTTTACAGGAGCCTTTATGTATTTCAATACCCTTTTGTTTTCTGTTGCTGCAATGCTATTTGACATCGCTTTTAAATATCCCTCAAGCATTTCATCTACCACATTTTGCGGCTCATTTATCATTTTCTGCATATTACTTGTTCTCCTTATGAAAAGATCGTTCTTCAAACATCTGTATTTCTTTGATTTTCCGCCCTGATCTGTGCTCATCAAATTCCGATTTCAGCCATGCGTCTACTACCATCTTTGCCAGTTCAGGCCCTATGACACGTGCTCCCATCGTTATTATCTGTGCGTTATTGCTTTTTCTGAGCCTTTCTGCGGAATAGACATCATGACAGACTCCAGCATATACACCTTCCACCTTGTTTGCTATTATTGCCATACCTAATCCTGTTCCGCAGAGCAATATACCCCTGTCATATTCTTTTGACCGTATTTTTAATGCCAGATTGTATCCTATTTCAGGATAATCGGCTGCGTGAGCATCTGAATATCTAAGGTCGCATATATCCGCTCCTGACGATCTGAGATGCTCATATATCACGGACTTGAGTGCGACTGCAGCATCATCGCAATCGATCGCGATTTTCATATTTTTCAGGCTCATAGTTTTATCTCCGCCGCAATGGCTTTAAGGTTTTTCAGCCCTAAAACGGCAAGTTCCTCACCCGAATCGGCAAACTTTCTCCATATAGCACACAATCCGTTAAGTTCTTCAAATCCCGGGTCAAAAGATTCAATGACCAGAGGTCCTGTATAACCTACATCTTTCACAGCCTGGAAGAACTCCTTCCATGGCACTAATCCTGTACCGGGGATACCGCGGTTGCTTTCACACACATGTATATATCCAAGATATTTTTTACCGCATGTTTCCACTGCGCCTTTGAAACTCAGTTCCTCCCTTATCATATGGAAGCAGTCAAGGTGCACTTTCATGTTTGAAGTCCCGACATCCCTGCAATATCTCACTGCGTCTTCGGCGATATTAAGAAAATGCGTTTCAAAACGGTTGATGACCTCAACAGCTATCACCATATCGCTCTTTTCTTTTGCATATTCCGCTGCCTCACGCATAGCGGTCACAGACCATTCCCATTCCTGTTCTGTACGGGGCTTTCCTGTAAGGTATCCCCATGCGGTGTAGTTCACTCCTCCTAAGATCTTTGATCCGAGCGCGCAGTTTATATCCACCAGCATTTTAAGGGATCTGACACCGTTTGCCCTGATAGCAGGGTCAGGTGAGATCAGGTTTGTCTTTTCACTTAATGTTGTGGTAGTAACGAGTTCTATTCCCGTTCTTTTTGCTGCTTCCTTCACGATCTTCGTGGGAAATACCTCCGGATGCGCAATAGCGATATCCAGTGTTTCAAATCCCAATTCCTTTGCTTTCGGTATTATCCACAGATCCTTTTCGGTGAAATTCTCTGACCATATAAAAGTGTCTACGCCAAATTTAAACATGATCCGCCCCCTTGATGTAAATATGAAATGCAACTGTTATGCCTTAAATTCAAGCATAAAACAGGTGATTACCATCCACTGTATCTGATTTGATTCCTTTTGGTTCAATACTAACTGATTGGTTAAAAGATGTCAACTGTGTTGTTTTGACACGGAACAGGAGCGTCATTATTTGGTATATATTTCTGAACATTGTGCATCCGTACAGGAAACAGCACATAACTTTTTAAAAGGAATATGCTGT
>JBAYNV010000126.1:0-6440 GCA_041678685.1 Clostridia bacterium | reverse complement strand
GATACTTGCGGATGAACCCACAGGTAATCTGGACACAGAGAACGGGAAGAACATAATAGGGATACTGAAAGAGCTTGCGCACGGACAGGGTTACTGTGTGATAGTGGTAACGCATGATCTTGGCATATCCTCTGACGCTGATGAGACACTGAGCATGAGGGACGGGAAGCTTGCAGATGCCATAAATAAGTAAACATATCTTACAATTTTGTGATCTGCTTTATTGTTATATGATAAAATAAAATAAACTATAAAGCTCTTAAGTTTCTGCAAAGATGGCAGTATTGTGTTATTGGTATACTCAACAGATGATACTTATTTCATTTTAATAATTGCAATATATGGAGGATCCGCATGATTAACAAAAAAGAATGGTTTGGTACGGAATTTGATCTGGATGTCGAAGGGCAGCACAATTCATTAAAGCTCAAGCATCCTGAGATATTGAATGATCTTGGCAGTGATCATCCTGATGCCCAATGGTTCAGGAATGCAGGACTTGGCCTGTTCCTGCACTGGGGCATATCAGCAGTCGACGGAAGGATGGACATATCCTGGGGTATGCTGTCAAGAGGCGAGAACTATCCAAAAGGCATTACCGAAGAGGAGATATGCCGTCAGGAAGCGCAAAGACCTATCGATCCGTCTTTCCACTTAAGACCGGCTAAATACTTTGATCTGGCAAAGGATTTTAATGCGGGAAAATATGATGCGGATAAATGGATGTGCATGGCTAAGAATGCAGGTTTTCAATATGCCGTGCTTACGACCATGCATTGCGACGGGTTCTCGCTCTGGCCCAGCGAATACAGTGATTTTTCCACGAAAACATATCTGAACGGCCGCGATCTGGTGCGCGAGTTTGTCGATGCCTGTCATAAATACGGTATAAAAGTCGGTTTCTATTTCACCCCGACGGATTGGTATTTCAACCGTAAACACATGTCGTTCATGCACTATAAGGTAAAAGAGAGAAATCCGTCGCTTCCTGAAGTAGACGATAATTTCATCGCAAAAGATATGCCATCCCAGCAGGAAATGGCGAAACAAAGGAAATTACATGGGATAAAGCACAGGAACCAGTTACGCGAGCTTATGACCAATTACGGTAAAATAGATATCCTCTGGTTTGACGGCGGAGCCACTAAGGGAGAGGTTTTCCCTCTTGAGGAAATATACAAACTGCAGCCGGGTGTTGTTGTAACAAGCAGGATGCACGGTTACGGTGATTTCAGAAATTGTGAAGTCAGTTTTGCCGAACAGAAACCCAAAGGCTGGTGGGAGTACTGTACGATCTGGAACAAATACAAGGCATGGGCATATATAAATGATCCTGTTTACCGGCCGACCAATGAGATCATTACAGAACTTATAAAAACACGTAACTGGGGAGGCAATTATCTGCTGAATATAGGTCCTAAAGCAGATGGCGAATTCCCTGAAACGGCAGTAAAGGGACTGGAAGAACTGGCGGCATGGATGCAGACATACAAAGAGGCAGTGATACAGACCGATTCGCTTGCGGATAACGAGTCGGCTAATGTATACGCCACTGCAAAAGACGGTAACAGATACCTGTTCCTGATGCCTGAAAAATATGGTCTGATAGAGATGAAAGGCATCACCAAACCCAAAAAAGTAATCCTGATGAGTACATCAGAAAGCATTGTCCATGAATTCCGCAATGGGTGTCTTGTTATTGATACGGCAAAGCTGAAAAGAAAAGATGCTATCGATGCGATAAAGGTGCAGTTATAGCAATATGTAGAAATGCATTGATTTTAATGATATCATTTCTATAACGATATGATTTAGTGATCTTTCCTAAAAGGAGGATGTTTATGAATATATATGTAATGACTGATGCTGAGGGTATTTCAGGTATTTATGATAAAGAACAGGTGATGCCTGAAGGATCAAGGTATAACGAATGCAGGGAATACATAACCAGAGACATCAATACGACAGTTGATGCGCTTAAGGCAGCAGGTGCAGACAGGATATATGTCCGTGATGCTCATGTCTGCGGGAACAACGCGATATGGGACAGGCTTTCGCCAAATGCATACAGATACATATTAGGTAATACAGGATCGGACAGGTTCCCCGGTCTGGATGACTGTGACGGCGTTATACTTTTAGGCTATCATGCAATGGCCGGCACGGCAGGCGCTGTACTTGAGCATTCAATGAATGCCGCAAGGATACAGAACTACTGGATAAACGGAGTACCTGCCGGTGAAATAGCGATGGACTCAGGTATAGTGGGAGACAAAGGGAAACCCGTTATCATGGTAAGCGGTGATGATCATGCCTGCAAAGAAGCAAAAGCTCTGCTGCCCTGGGTCGTGACATGTGAAGTCAAGAAGAGCCTGGCCTTATATGGTGTATGCATGCCTCCTATGGAAAAAGCCCAGCAGATCATAAGGGAAAAAACGACGGAAGCATATAAAAATATAGAGAGAATGAAGCCTCTGGTGTATAAAAAACCGATAACATTCAGAGTTGAAGTGACAGAGAGAAGTGCGATCCCGAATCTGTACTCCAAACCGTATATGAAGATAATTGACGGCAGAACATATGAGGTCGTAGGTGAGACCATGGAAGAGGCTTTATTCAGACATTATTGATACTTATGTTCTACAGCCACAAAAATGGCTGCCTTATAGTAGTATTCCTTCTGACCTCGTCATTTGCTGATTCATCAGGCAAGGACCTGTATAGGTCTATAAGCTCCTGTATTCCAAGCGAATACCCTGCAAACAGCATAAAAGACATCCTTGAAGGGTAATCGGGATAATGCATGACATCCTTAGGATACGGCCATGTATTTTTATCCAGTAAATATGGCAGCAGGAATGAAACTGCTTTTTTAATGCTTCTGCCTTCACTGTCTTCATATTCCCATAAGTCATTATTTTTATCCGATAATACATGGCACAGTATCGTGAAGTTATCAAGCACGAGCATCGCATAACCGTACGGCTTGGTCCTTGCCAGTTCTTTGGGAAATGCGCCGTCACGGCTCATCTGCTTTATAAGCCTGGAAATGAAGACATCACGGCACCAGTCAAGAATACCTGAATTATCCGTAAACAGTGAAAATACGGCAGCCTGGACGAAATAACAGATACTGTGGTTATTTGCTTCGTTCTGTTCGTCTATTCCGTATTGATGCGTCGTCATCCATTTCAGATAGGCCTCAAACCACCTGACCATTGCTTCCTTAACATCTTCGCCAAGCGCTGCTGAACCGTTCAACGCGGATATCGCAAAAGGTATATCCACCAAAGGCAATGTGTCGATGATGCCTATACCACGGCCGGTATAAAGACCCGGGATCGCCTGTGCGAACATCAGATGAGGGATCATGGCGGTCTTTTTGTCTATAAAGAAGACTTTCAGCAGTTCTACCGCTTTAGCGGCGTACTTTTCATCCTTTGTCTCCTTGTATGCTCTTGCAAGATGCGCTATGGAAGTGCGTGTCTTTCTAAGCGCTGTACGGTGATATGTGAAATTGTCAGGATTGGAGTATCCGTCACGGCGTATATACGGCAGGCCGTCTGCCTTATCAGGATCCGGCCACCAGTAATCTCCGTTCGAATAATACTCGTTAATATGTTCAGGTCCAAGAGGTGACATCTTATCCGTCAGCGAATATGCTTTTTCATGTAATGCCTTCTCAGCTTTTTTTATAGACCATGACAGGTCAAGATCATGATCAGGTGTGATCCTGTATATTTTCTCAAAATCGATCATAGTAAATTCCAGCTTTCTCTGCGTATATTATATTCCATCAGCCTTGACTAAGCCAGCCGTTATGTTATATTGAGTGCATATCATGAATACCTGAATATCGTTCCGAACTGTTTTTCTCAGCAAGCATGACCAAAAAATCTGATTGGCAAAGGCATGGTGGCTCAAATGGACAAAATGTATATACTACCGCATTCGCATTACGATGCAGAGGTGTTTTTACCCCGCGGGGAGTATCTGGAGATAGGTTACAAAGTGGTGATCGATGTGTTGAATGCACTTAAGTCCGATCCCGAATACAGATTCGCACTCGATCAATCCGCATATATACAGCCATTTTTAAAGGCTTATCCAGAGCTTAAAGAGGATATGCTGGAAATGGTGCGTTCCGGACAGCTGGAGATCGTGGGCGGGATGCATGTGATGTCTGATCTGAATATGGTATCCGGTGAATCCATTGTCCGTCAGTTTGAATCAGGTAAAGGATTTTTCAGGAAAGAATTGGGTATCGATGTAAAAACCGGCTGGATGATAGATACATTCGGTCACAACGCCCAGATGCCGCAGATCATGCGTAAATGCGGGTTCGATCATTATGTGTTCTGCCGTGTGGCTGATCAGGACCGGTCGGAATTTCTCTGGGAGGGGTTGGATGGCACCAGCATCAGTGCTTTTTGGATGCCTTACCATTATTGTACGTTCTGCGGTTCGCCAGGATGGTTTGAAGGTTTCCGCACGTTTGTGACGGACCAGTACAACAGGCTGAAGCCATATTCAAAATCCGGCCATGTCGCAGCGGCTGAAGGCGGTGACTTTACACATCCTGTACGGCATGATCCCGAGTTCGTACGCATATGGAACAGGGATGCTAAAAGACCGTTCGATCTTACACTTGCCACTCCACGGGAGTACCTGGATGCTGCGTTTAAAGATATGAAAACAGTAAGTGTTGTTAAGGGTGAATTGAATCCTGTATTCCAGGGCTGTTACAGTGCCCGTATCCGTGTCAAGCAGCAGAACCGGAAGCTCGAGGATCTGCTCTATGAAGCGGAAGCCTGGAACGCTATAGACTTGCGGTATGGCGGAATCGACAGATCGCAATATATACTCGATGCATGGGAACCCGTACTGTTCAATCAGGTACACGATGTGATGGGAGGGGTGCAGACTGACAGGGTTTTCGAAAATGTGCAGAAACGCTGGAATGAAGCGGGATATCTTGCGGATCTGGTGCTGGAAGGCAGTCTGGACCGGATCATAGAAAGAGCGGATACCAGGAGCGAAGGCATACCGCTTGCAGTTATGAACCCGTTATGCTGGGACCGTACGGATAAGGCATATGCGACAGTCGGATTCGACAGCGATGATGTGTTCAGTCTTGCGGTCGCTGACAGTGCCGGTACTGCCGTGCCTGCACAGGCAGATGTTCTGGAGCGCTATCCAAACGGTGCAATCAGACAGGCTAAGTTATTATTCATCGCGAAGTGTCCGGCTCTGGGGTACGAGGTGTATCACGTGTTGAAAAACGGAAAGAGCCCGCATGTGAATATGTGGAAGACAGGGAAGGCATATGGCATGGAGGAACTCGACAAAGCCGTGCTGGAGAATGAGTTTTACCGCATCGAGTGTGATCCATGGAAGGGCACGATCACAAGCCTCGTTCTGAAGAAGACGGGGCAGGAGTATATCGACCCTGATATGCCATACGGCAATATGCTTGTAAGGGATGAGGACAATGGCGACTTCTGGGAGATAGGCGCACCTCTTAGGGCAGGTTCCAACCGGCCCGCTCACAGGTTATTCCCGCTGGATATACATAAGATCAATACCGAACTCTCCATAGATAAAGGCGGCACGTTTTCCGTCACTGAAGGGGATGTGTGTATGGAATTCAAATTTGTGCAGAGTGCAGGATGCGGTGACATTGCAACTCATGTGCGCCTGCACAGCGGTTTGCCTTTGATCGAAGTGGAAACATCTTTAGTTAACAGGGATAAAAATGTACGCTACCGTGTTGCATTTCCCACAGCAATAAAAAACGGAGTGACAACGCACGAGATACCGTTTGGCAGTATTGAGCGGCCTGAAGGCGAATACCCCGCACTTAACTGGGCTGACTATTCCGTACCGGGGTATGGGCTGACCCTGTTTAACTGCGGTATACCGGGGAATGCCACAGTGGACGGAAAGATGATGCTGTCTGTCATGAAGTGCACAGGTTTTGTAAGTTACAGCGGCGGAGGGTACGATCCGGATAATTCCGCGGAGGGCGGTTTCGAAATAGGCGTGCCGCATGTGTTCCGTTATGCGCTTATGCCGCATGACGGTAACTGGCGTGATGCAGGCCTGACACGCCGTGGCATGGAGTTCAACCATCCGCTTATAGCGCGTAAAGCATCCTCCCACAAGGGTGACATGCCTTCGCGTATAAGTTTTGTTAAATTATGTGATCAGCAGACGGTTTCTTCCTGCGTGCGTTCCTTCTCTCATGGGCTCATGCTGCGCGTGTGGGAGCCCGCTGGCAGAGCGGCATCAGGTGTTCGGGTGGATCTCACATGGAAGATCATGACCGTGGAAGAAACGGATATGCTTGGCGTAAAACTGGAAAAAACCGATCCTGTATCAGCTGATGAGCAGGGTTTCATATTTGATCTTAAGCCATACGAGGTACGTACTTTCATCAT
>JBAYNV010000125.1:0-6481 GCA_041678685.1 Clostridia bacterium | reverse complement strand
CTTCTCAAAGAAATACGGGGGGTTTGTTGAAATGGGTCAAGGCATGATGTATTATCTAGATGCAAATATTTGCTTACGGGAAGGTATCTTCTTTAACCCTACAGTAAATTGACTCTATCTATGATTACACTTTAATTGCTAAAATCTAATGCAGAGTATAAAATATATAAATAGTGTATTGATTTTTGTTTAATGGGAGCATAATAATGAAATGTACTGCGACTTGCATATTCGGCCTGGAATCGGTCCTGATATCTGATTTAAAGAAACTTGATTTTAAAAATATCCAGTCTGAAAATGGAAGAGTAGATTTTGAGTCTGATCTCTATGGTATTGCAAAAGCAAATATCTGGCTTCGCACAGCAGAGAGAGTATTTATCGAAATGGCTGATTTTAAAGCAGTCACATTTGATGAACTATATGATAATGTAAACAAATTGCAATTTCACAGATTTATCGATCAGAACGGTGAATTTACAGTAAATGTTTCATCTCTTTCTTCTGTATTAAAAAGTGTACCTGGATGCCAGTCGATCATAAAAAAGGCAATAGTCGATTCTATGAGTAAAATATATAAAATAAAGGATTTTCCTGAAGACGGTGCTAAGTATCCTGTAAACGCTTTCATATTTAAAGACAGGGTAAGGATATATCTGGATACATCAGGGACTTCGTTATATAAAAGAGGATACAGGAAAGCAGGCGGAGATGCTCCTTTAAGAGAAACACTTGCATCAGGTCTCGTTCAGTTATCCTATTGGAACAGAAGCAGGATACTGATGGATCCGTTCTGCGGATCCGGTACTATTCTTATAGAAGCTGCCATGATCGCAAGGAATATAGCACCCGGATTGAAAAGGGAATTTTCTTCTATGGAGTGGAAAATATTTAGAAATGGCGAATGGCCGAAAGCTATACAGGAAGCTGAACAGTTGAAATATACAGGTGAGATCGAAAAGATGTATGGATCAGATATTGATAAGGATCTTATCAGGATCGCCCAGGGTAATGCGCGAAATGCAGGAGTAGCCGATATGATCTCATTCTCGGTACATGATTTTGTTAATGTCGTTCCTGTAGCCGAAAAAGGCATAATCATATGCAATCCTCCGTATGGGGATAGACTTGAAGACAAGGAAACAGCAGAGAGAATATTCAAAGATATGGGTGAACAATTTAAAAAATTTGAGTATTGGAGCAAATATATACTTGCTCCTGAAAATGAGTTTGAGCAGTTTTATAATAGGAAAGCAGATAAAAAGAGGAAATTGAATAACGGAAAGATACTATGCAATTTATATCAATATTTTGGTATAAAATAATTCTATCGGGGGATGAAGAGATATGAACAAAAATGAGCTTTCGTTGCGGCTTTCGCAAATGAACCATCTGACAAAAATGCAGAGTGATGATGTGGTCAGTACAATATTTGATATCATTAAAACAGCATTAAAAGAAGAGGGTAAGGTTTGCATAAAGGATTTTGGCACATTTCAGATCAAATGCCGTAAAGGCCGCATAGTCAAAGATATATCGACTCAGGAAGAGATAGTAATCACTGATTTATTTGAAATGAAACTGAAAGTTGCACAAGCAATGAAGGAATATTTAAACGATGAGAAAGATATCCAGTAAAAAAATAGTCAATATTATTTCTGATGCCTGTCTCGAACTCGCATATACACTTAATGATGATGCATATCAGGCATTTAAGAATTCACTTAAAAATGAAGGCAGTGAAATTGCCAGATATGTTCTGAATGAACTCATAGATAATGCCGACATATCTAAAAATGAAAATATACCTTTATGCCAGGATACCGGCATGGTGATGTGTTTTGTGGAAATCGGTAACGAAGTGATGTTGGAAGATCCTCTGTCATCAGTTATAAATGAAGGCGTAAAAGACGGATATGAAAAAGGTTTTCTACGTAAATCGACTGTGGATGACCCCTTAAAAAGAGTAAACAGAAATGATAATACTCCTGCGATCATATATATTGATCAGGTCAAAGGTACTGGTCTTAAAATACATATCATGCTCAAAGGTTTCGGCAGTGAAAATATGGGTTCGACAAGGATGTTCAGCCCATCTGCAGGAAGGGAAGGTATCGTTGAATATATAGTAGATACAATAAATACAAACGGGGCAAATTCATGTCCGCCATTATTTATTGGAGTTGGAATAGGCGGTACAATGGATTATGCGGCGGTATTGTCAAAAAAAGCTCTATTAAGACCCGTAAATGAGATGAATCAAGATCCATATTATGCTGAAATGGAAAATGAAATACTTGAGCGAATCAACAAATTGAATATCGGACCGGCAGGATATGGAGGAATGACTACAGCATGTTCCGTTCATATAGATAGTTACCCTACACATATAGCCGGACTTCCCGTAGCAATAACGATCCAATGCTGTGCATTACGGCATAAGGAGATCATACTATGATAATACTGAATGCGCCTTTTAAAGAAAGCGATCTTATGCAATTAAACCCCTTTGACCGGGTACTTATAAATGGAACACTGTATATGGCCCGGGATGCCGCACACAAAAGAATGTTTGAACAGGGGATACCTTTCGATGTAAAAGACCAGGGGTTATATTACTGCGGTCCTTCTCCTGAAAAACCGGGAGAAATAATAGGGTCCGCCGGTCCTACTTCAAGCTACAGAATGGACAAATATTCTCCTTCACTCATGGATAAAGGTTTGAAAGTGATGATAGGCAAGGGTAGAAGGAATATGGATGTCATATCTTCTATCATCAGAAATAAGTGTGTATATTTCGGAGCAATAGGCGGTCTAGGAGCAAAGCTTTCTAAATGCATCAAAAAGCAGGAGATCATCGCTTATTGGGACTTAGAGACAGAAGCATTAAGAAAAATAGAGGTTGAAAATTTCCCTGTTGTTGTTATAATAAACTGCAAAGGTGAATCGATATATGATCGATGATAGGTGAATATGGATAAGATCAGAATGCAAAACCCAATAGTGGAAATAGATGGAGACGAGATGACAAGAGTCATGTGGTCTATGATTAAGGATACTTTACTGAAACCTTATATTGAACTTAATACGGCATATTTCGATCTTTCACTGACAAACAGAGATAAAACAGATGATTCAGTTACTACAGACAGTGCTAAAGCAATATTGAAATATAAAGTAGCGGTCAAATGTGCGACGATCACTCCTAATGCTCAACGCGTCGACGAATACAAGCTTAAAAAAATGTGGAAGAGCCCTAACGGGACAATCAGAGAACAGCTGGATGGTACTGTATTCCGTCAGCCGATATTGACTGATAATATAAGGCCTGTGGTAACATGCTGGGAAAAGCCTATTATTATTGCAAGACACGCATATGGCGATGTTTACGCAGGAGTGGAATTTGTAGCTGACAGACCGGGAAAAGCAAAATTAGTATATACATATGATGATGGAAATATAAAGGAACTGGATATTTTCAGATATGAAGATAAAGGGATACTGCAGGCGCTTTATAACAAGGATTCTTCTATAGAATCATTTGCCAGATCTTGTTTTGATTTTGCAATAGAAAAGAAAATGGATCTTTGGTTTTCAACAAAAGATACTATTTCAAAGAAGTACGATCATCATTTTAAAGACATTTTCAGTTCCATATATGAGAATGAATATAAAAAGATCTTTGTACAGATAGGGATAGAGTATTTCTATACTCTTATTGATGATGCTGCAGCCAGGATAATGAGATCAAAAGGCGGATTCATATGGGCGCTTAAAAATTATGACGGCGATGTTATGAGCGACCTTGTTTCGTCAGCATTTGGATCATTTTCGATGATGACATCGGTTCTTGTTTCACCAAACGGTGAATATGAGTATGAAGCAGCTCATGGAACTGTAACAAAGCATTATTATAACTATATTAAGGGAATCGAAACATCAACGAATCCGATAGCAACGATATTTGCATGGACAGGAGCTTTAAAAAAAAGAGGAGAATTAGATGGGAATCAGAAACTCATTCATTTTTCAGATATACTTCAAGAATCATGTATAGGAGTGATAAAGGACGGTTTCATAACAAAAGATCTTCAGAATCTTGTAACCAATGAAGTTAAAACTGTTATGAATACTAAGGATTTCATAAATAAAATAGCAGAAAGATTAAAGGAGAATTATAAATGAAAAAAGGTGCTAAAACGATAACAAAAGATATGATAATAATCGATGTTTTAAAAATGGACCCTAACTGTGCCGAGATATTCCTTCAGAATGGAATGTATTGCATAGGCTGCCCGCATTCCAGCGGAGAAAGCATTGAAGCTGCTGCTACTGCTCACGGTGTAGACCCTGATGTTCTTGTAAAAGCATTGAATGAGTATTTTGCACAATAATAAATGACAAAAGTCTCTGTTCTAAAATGCGGTGAATATACAGATAGTGATGTCACATCCGTCATTGCCGAGAGTTTGAACAGCATATTCGATCTTTCTTCACTGTTGAAGAAAGGTATGACTGTAGCTGTGAAACCTAACCTTATAATACCTGCGGATCCAGATAGATGCGCTACCGTACATCCCACAGTTATCAGAGCAGTTGTCGAAATAGTAAGATCATATGGAGCAAAACCTTTGATAGTAGAATCACCTGGAGGATTCTATTCGGTTGCGGTACTTAAAAAACTCTATGAAACAACAGGTCTTGCAAAGGTTCTTAATGATATGCCAGAGATACTGAATTATGATACATCAGTTAAGGAAGTGTCATTTGAAACAGACAGAGGCAGAAGGAACGTATTTATATTGAAACCTCTCGCTGATGCAGATCTTGTGATCAGCATTTCAAAACTCAAGACTCACGCTATGATGATATATACAGGTGCTGTCAAGAATATGTTCGGATCTATCGCAGGATTTGAAAAGTCTTCATACCATTTGATGAAGAAAGATTATGATGTTTTTGCCAATGAACTCATTGATATATTTCTTGCATGTTCACCAAAGATAAATATTATGGATGCCATATATGGTATGGAAGGTGAGGGACCTACATCAGGAGATCCACGAAAAATCGGTTACCTGCTTGCAAGCAGCGATGCATTTTCACTTGATTCCGCTGCTATGGATCTGATACATATGGATAAGTCGATTTCTTATATATATAAGAATGCAGTATCACGAGGATTCGATACTGATTATGAATTTATTGGTGAAGATCCTATGAAAAGCAATATATATGATTTCAAACTGCCAAAAACTAGTAATGAAAATAAGCACGCACACAGTAAGATCCTGGATTTTATCTTAGGCTCAGCTAAATCAAAACCATTTTTTATATATGATAAATGCATTGGTTGCGGAGACTGTGTAAGGAATTGCCCTGCAAAAGTAATAAAAATGATAAACGGAAAGCCATATGCTGACGAAAAGAACTGTATAAAATGTTACTGCTGTGCAGAATTATGCAGAAGTAGTGCAATTGAGATAAAAAAACCGATGCTGATAAAGGCTCTTACTTTAAGGAGCAGATTAAACAGGAAGCACTGATATGATCAATATAGTTTTAGTCGAACCGGAGATTCCGCAGAATACAGGCAATATTGCAAGAACATGCGCAGCTTCCGGCTGCAGTCTTCATCTTGTCAGACCTCTAGGATTCAATATCACTGATTCACACCTGAAAAGAGCAGGGTTGGATTACTGGTCGTATCTGGATATCTATTATTACGAATCACTAGATGAATTCATAACTGTTCATAAGGATGATAATCTATACTTTGCTTCAACAAAAGCTTCAAAAGTTTATACAGATATCATATATCCACATGACTGCTACATTCTGTTCGGAAAAGAAACAAAGGGATTACCTGAGCAGCTTTTGAAAGATAATTATCAGAATACTGTGAGGATTCCGATGAACGATTCTATACGTTCTTTAAATCTTGCAAATTCGGTAGCTATAATCACATACGAAGTGTTAAGACAAAGAAATTTCAAGGATATGCAATTAAAAGGGAAACTGAATATATAGATACTTAGTTAAATAATTAACAATTTAACAGAAATTTAATAAATTATCTATTGTAAATAATATGGATATACTATAAAATTACTAGTGGTGATTAATAAAAGAAATCAATTATTGGGAGGATATAATAATGAAAGTAAAAATAGGTATTAATGGATTCGGAAGAATCGGACGTCTTGTATTCAATGCAGCAATTGATAATCCGGATATAGAAGTATGTGGAATCAATGATCCGTTTATTGATGTAGCTTATATGAAGTACATGTTGAAGTATGACAGCGTTCATGGACAGTTTCAAGGAACCATTGAAACAGAAGATAATTATCTTGTAGTCAACGGTAAAAAGATCAGAGTATTCGCATGTAAGGAACCTGCAGAAATAGGCTGGAAAGAATGCGGTGCCGAATATATAGTAGAATCTACAGGCGTTTTCCTTACTAAGGAAAAAGCTCAGGCT
>JBAYNV010000124.1:0-6518 GCA_041678685.1 Clostridia bacterium | reverse complement strand
ATCCCCTATCCCGACACCGAGCCTTGCAGCCATTATCTCGGTTATGACGCATACATTGCTTCCGTTTGCGTATTCCTCTTCTGTAAATGCACGTCCAAAAGTGAAATACAGTTCGTTCTGATGAAAAGGAAACAGCGCCATAAGATCGTCTGTAGAATTGACGAGAACACTGTTGCATGTCACTTTCAATGTATCGGCTACTTTTGTCAGGATGCAATCTTCCGGTATACTGTAATACTTACCGTCCGTAACATCAATCACGTGGGGTATAGCGATACCTTCAGTAGCAGATGCTGCATTACTGTATTCTTTGACGCGCAGATGCATAAGAGGAGACCGTCCGTAATATACCTCGCCGTACACAAGGTAATAACGCCCGTATTCGAATGTTCCGAAATCCTCGTCCAGGTAAACGATAGTATCGTCTTTTACCTTCAACGAGTACAGCGATTTCATAACTGTCGCGTTATACACATTTTCATCTTCGTTATAGAAAACATTCCCTATCAGGAACACAGACATCATACGATCCTTTGCATATGTGTCCGTACGCCAGAAACCGTCTATATATCCCATGGATCGTTCCGATATGTCCCATAACAGCGTCGCTTCGTCATTTATGACTGAAGATGTATCAAATGATGCCAACTGCTCTGCCATGTATGTATCACAGGCCGTATCATCCGGATAACCTGTGCCCACATACTCTATGATCCCGACCGTAGTGTAATATTCATCACAGTCGGCCAAAAACTGTTCTACGGAAGCCCAAACACAGACACCCAAAGCAAGTGCAAGCGTGAGAACGAATATAAGCAATGTAAACAGAGCTGTTTTCCCCTTAGAGCGGACAATACTCCGTATGCTGTTGATGAATACCATATATTCCCTCTATATTATTCCAGGCTGTCAAAAATCTCCTTGAAGGCCTTGACGCTGTAGTCTATATCCTCATATGTAAGAGCATCCGACACCTGAATCCTTATCCTTGCTGTACCTTCAGGCACTACAGGGAATCCGAATCCTGTGACATATACACCTTTATCCAGCATTGCTTTTGCGATCTTTATGGATTTTGCCGTGTCTTTTACTATTATAGGCACGATAGCGCTGTCTCCCAAAAGAGGTTCAAATCCCGCTTCATGAAGCCTGGATCTCAAGTATTTCACCTTATCGTGAAGTGATGTGATCATCTGTGGATGATCCTCCAGTATCTCGATCGCCTTTAAGGCCATTGCTGCAACTACAGGGGGCAGTGAATTGGTGAAAAGCGATGGACGTGACGTCTGTATGCACATATCGATTATTTCTTTTCTTCCTGCAACAAATCCTCCGCCTGCACCGCTTAAGGCTTTGCCGTATGTCCCTGTTATGATATCGACCTTCCCAAGAAGGTCATGATATTCGACTGATCCTCTTCCTGTCCTGCCTATAACACCCATGGCATGCGAATCGTCCACCATCAGTATGGCGTTATGTTTCTTGACAAGCTTGTATATCTCATCTAGTTTTGCAATATCGCCTTCCATTGAGAAAACACCGTCTGTTATGACCAGTTTCGTATTAAAATCCTGTGCTTCCTTAAGGACTCTTTCGAGATCCTCCATATCCGAATGCTTATATACGAATTTCTCAACTTTCTTGTTTGCCATTCTGCACCCGTCTATTATGCTTGCATGGTTAAGGGCATCGGATATGATGCAGTCACCTTCAAATGTGATAGAAGGGATGACACCTGTATTTGCATTCCAGCATGTCATATATGTCAGGCAGCTTTCAGTATGTAAAAATTCCGCTGTCTTTTGCTCAAGTTCCCTGTGTATGTCGTATGTTCCACATATGAATCTTACCGAAGCGGCTCCTGCACCGTACTTATCCAGAGCATCATGTCCCGCTTTGATTATCTCAGGGTTATTGCATAATCCTATATAGTTGTTGGAGCACAGCACTATCACATTGTTGTATTTCTCGATCTCCGCCTTGTTTGACATAGGTGTTTTCAGGTACTGGTATTCCTTATATGTGCCTGCTTCCTTCATTGCTTTAAGCCTGTTTCCCAAATTTGAATATAAATCCATGATACATATCTCCTTCGTGTAGATATATAAATTATACACTCATATACTAAGATCTGACTAAAAAAATGTGGAATTACCGGATGACCTCTTCACCGTCTTTGGTCAGAAAGTACCTTACCTGATTTTCATTATACAGTACCCTCCACACAGCTTCGATCTGACCGGTCTCTTTAATGTACAGATATCCGGAATCTATTTTTCTTAACACCATCTGGCTTATCCCCTGCCTGGTAAAATTGCTTACCAGTATATTCCCGATGGATATGTCTGAAGCGGTATATCCCGAATTTTCCACTTCATACGATATACTTCCTATTACAGCTTCGATTATTCCGTTTTTGCTTACCTGGATCTTTACATATTTATCATATATATAGGAGTTGCTGTCATAGAAATTGAATTGGAAACTGTACGTTCCGACTCCTGTAGTCTGCCTGTAATCCAGTACATATGGATTCTGTTCCACAGGAAGCGCTTCCATGAAATCCCTGGCAATGACCTCTGCAGTATCAAGATCTATGTTTTCATATCTTTGAGTGACAGCAGGTATGAACGTAATGACCATGCCATCATCAGACCTGGTCGTGACTCCGTCTCGCAAGAGAAGATACTGATATACCTCATCGTTTACATCGTCTGTATGTTTAAGCTTAAAAACAGGCGTGCTGCTGTTATCTATATCACATTCAAGAGTGATCCCCCTGTATTCAAGTATGGACATTATGTATTTATTATCTATCCTTTGCTGTGACTGTGATACCGCAAGGCTGATGATATATCCTGCCATTATCAGATTGACTAAGATCATAAGTACGACCAGTATCTTCATAGCTTTTTTAGAGTCCATTATTCAGCCTCCTTTTCCGTTAATGTCAGTACCGTCATATCCTCATCGTCTATTATCCAGCTTGGCGATAACACGATAGAATCATTTTTGATATATGCCATACACATATTATTCGCTTTCAGCAGACCCAGATCAGCCATACCGGCATCTGAAAGCAGGCCGAATGTCCTTATATCATACAGATCCGTCTCACCAAGTGCAGACGAAGCATCAGATATATCATAAAGCACGGCATCAAGCGAGATGACCCTCTCTGCGGTAGCGCTTACCGTAATGGCATACCCGTCATTTTCGATGAGTACAGGATAATCATTATACAGATAACAGAATGAAAATCCATATGCATTTTCCTCTTCAGTTACGTCAGCCAGATAAATATGTATTTCATCTGAAGCGCTTAGAGATAACAGGTCGGTCAACATGCTTAAGGCATTGGTAAAAGCAGCCGATATGTCTCCTTTTGCATCACCGGAAGATGATGTATATCTATAGGATATGGATCCGTCATTATGTATGTTGTAAATATTATACTGATCCGAGAAGGTAAGATCCCTGTTCTGACCTATGATGGATTTGTAAACATCGGCATAAACACCGAATAATCTCGTCTTTATAGTCGTAATATACTGTTCCATCGTGGGTGACAGATCGTATATGTCGGGTTCTATCTCAAGATTCAGCATGCATTCAGTGAGAAGCTCAAAACCTGCCACTCTTATTTTTGTTATATGAGCGTTATCCGCTTCAATATTCACAGCGATATCCGGTTCGACATTCCCTTTGAATGTATCGTAATCGGATACTTCGGTCATATATGCATAAGTGAACTCGCTTGAATCCTTTATATTCTGATATAAACTGAGGAATTTTTCATTACTTAGGACTCCGCCAAGTTCGACGCCTATATACCTGTATACCGTATTCCCGCTCCTTATATATACATCACCCTCGGTGCCCTCTGTGGGAATGATCATGAATTTATTGATACTTTGCAATCCGCTGTTGGTATTTACGGAATCTGATATCCAGTTGATGAATGAAATAGGACAGTCATATCCGAATTTTATGATCAAACCGCTTCGGCCTGTCATTTCATTCCATTTTGTCTCATCATACATTTCATACAAGGGGCTTGCTGATATGTCTTTTAAAACAGTGATGCTGTCTTTCCATATTTCCGTAAAATACTGTTCAGAGCTTCTTGACACCTTATATACGCTTAATCCTTCTCCTGCCGTTACCATTATTTCAAAAGGTGTCACATATTCCTCAGTCAGGTATTCCTCGAATTCCTTTATGTTTGTTACCGTCTGTGGCTCTTTATTGTTATTGAAACTGAAAAAGCTGCCGGTGGAATGGTAGTTGACAAGGACCGCTACCTGGAAAATAGTCACAGTAAGAAGGAATGCAAATATGGGATATATTATTTTCTTCCTCATCTTGCTCCTCCTTCGATATTAAGCGGCAGTTTCACTATGATCTCGGTACCTAAGTTCAGCTGCGAGATCACGGATATGTCACCTTTGTGCGCTTTTACTATTTCACTGGAAATAGCAAGCCCAAGACCCGTACCGCCCATTGCGCGTGTACGTGCTTTTTCCACTCTGTAGAATCTTTCGAATATCCTTGCCTGATCCTTCTGGGAAATACCTATACCGTTATCCTTTACCGAAATGTACAGCATCTGATCCTTTTCATATGTCTTTATCTCTATCCTGCCTTTAGGATCTGTGTATTTTATTGCATTTGTAAGAAGATTTATTACGCACTGCAGCATCCTGTCATAATCGAAATAGGCTATCCCTTTATACTGAAGATCACAGATCATATCATGTTCCTTCTCTTTTGCTTCCACTTCAACTGCCTGCAGGGCATCATTTATGAGGCTGCTGACGTTCTCGTGTGTTATCTTCAGATTCAGCTTGCCCATATCCATAGATGAAAGCTGCAGAAGATCTATTACAAGATTATCCATCCTGTCGCTTTCGGAATTGATGACATCCAGAAAATGATCGCGCGTAGCTTTATCATCCACGCCATTGATCAGAGCTTCTGTGTAGCTCTTTATCGAAGTAAGGGGAGTCTTGAGTTCATGCGACACGTTCGCAACGAACTCCTTTCTCATCTCATCGAGCCTGTACTGCTTTGTTATATTCCTTATAACTATTATGACGCCTTCGGGATGCCCTTTCGAGTCGTTAAATGTAACTATGCTTAGTTCCAGCATCTCCTCATCCAACGGCAGAAGCATGTCTTTATAGAACCTGTCTGTTATCTTTGATATATCGATCTTCAGATCATATTCTTTTATGAAACCGTCAAGAGTCAGGTCCATGTCCGGTCTGTTGAGGAGCATATATGCCGCGGGATTCTTATGGATCATCTTGCCGTCAAGGCTGAATGCTATTACACCGCCTTCGATATTATCCAGTATTATCTCCATTTTATTCTTTTCGGACGATATCTCATCGAGCATGTTTTTAAGATTGACGCTCATGTTGTTTATACTCGATGACAACTGTCCTATCTCATCCTCTGCCTTTATCTCCAGAGTCTCGCCGAATTTACCTCCGGCAATATCTTCCGTCTTCATCGTCATGTCTTTTATAGGCTTTGTGATCGCTGCTGCCAGTAAAAATCCTACTATGAAAGCGATCACCAATGAGAACATAAGGGAAGTCAGAAGCGTGCCGTTGAACTCCATGACCATGTCCTGCCAGTCAGCCTTATAGTACCGGAAATATATCACAAGATTTTTAAGAGTAATAGCATAGTCATAAAACGTCCTGCCATTTATATTCTGCAGCACATTGGAGTTGATCGGATCACCGGCCATGGCAGATATGAAGTTGACTGAAATGCTCAGTTCATTTATGAACGATTCGTTGGTACTGTTCAGGAAAATAGCGTCGTTGCTGTAAAGCGTATTGGTATTTCTGTCAACTATCGTATAGCTCTTATTGCTCCCGTATATACCGAATGAAGAGGCATATATGTCTTTCATGTCCGTATATACGTTATATATATCAAGATCTGATTCCATGTTATAGTTTAAGATACTGGTGCCATTTTCAATGTTTTTTACAAACTGTGAATAATGATAATCCTCCACATTAGCATTCAGAAGCACTCCTACAGGTATTATCATGCATATTGCGATAACACAGATATAGAAGACCATTTTGCTTTGTAAAGATATATTTTTCTTATTCTTTTTTGAAGTAATAGCCCATTCCTCTTTTCGTTATAATATATTCATTCGGATCCGATGACAATTTCTCGCGAAGCCTGCTCACAGTGACATCGACCGTACGCATCTCGCCGTAGTACTCATAATCCCATATCTTGTCGAGCAGGAATTCACGCGAAAAAACTTTCTCAGGATTGCGTATAAAGAATACCAGGAGCTCAAATTCACGTGCGGTGAGCTCAATGACTTCCCCTTTTCTCTTCACTTCGCATTTTGCTTCATCTATCACTATATCCCTTACAGTAAGTATCTCAGCGGGAGCAGTATCGTTTTTTGCATATGTCACTCTTCTTAAATTGCTTTTGACTCTTGCTATAAGCTCCCTCTGGCTGAAGGGTTTGGT
>JBAYNV010000123.1:0-6564 GCA_041678685.1 Clostridia bacterium | reverse complement strand
GATAGTCACAGCATGCATCCATTGGTTCGATCCGCTTGTATGGATCTTTCTGAAATATTTCCTGACCGATATGGAACTGTCATGTGATCACAGAGTATTGAGTAAAAGCGGGCCTGAAAAACAGAAGGAATATGCATCAGTGCTTCTTAACTGTGCTGAAGGCAAGACTGTTTTTGTATCATCATTTAAAGGAGCGAAGGTGAAAGTCAGGATAGAGAATATCCTGTCATATAAAAAACTTACAGCATTTTCAGGCATATGTTTTGCAGCGCTTATCACGATCATTGCGATAATTCTTCTGACAAATGCAGCCGTATAAAGGAGAAAGATAATGAAAAAAGTATTATGCTTTATGCTTGTGATTATGACTGTCCTGTCATTATCCGGATGCGGTAAGGATACCGGTGAAACATCCGATGCGAAGCAGGCTGCCATATACTATGGAGTTTCCAGTTACGCACTTTTTACGGAAGACAAAGCCATTGTTGATGAGCTTGCATCGTTCTACAATACTTTAAAGGTCAGAAAGACTTTAAAGAAGCTCGATCTGTTCACCGCTTTTTGTGTTTTTGTCGGCGACAAGAGATTCTGGATCGATGAATTCGGAGTGATATGGCTCGACGGTGAGACGACCTGTTATGTGAAAAGATCGGGAAGCATGGACTGGGACAGGATAAATGAAATTTATCTGGGCAGCAAGAGTGATCTGTCTGCAGAACCGGTTGGTGAATGATCAGAAAAAGCTATATATTAAGTAACAAAAAACCACAATCACTTGTGGTTTTTTTGTCTAAAATGAGCGTCATTGATACAATTCAATTTTTCCTGATTCGTTGTATTCCTAGGGGGTGTATTTCCCAAAAGAATATACTCTGCGTTTCATGAAGGTCAAAACGATTAGATCCCCTTGTGGGTGAGTTTTTTTATGTCGTACTTATGACAAATAACTGGTTCATCTCCACCTTCATGTGTAAACAAAAAGCCTTTCGTCCATCCGTCAAATATCCAATATTTTTGACCATAAAGCAGAAAAATAAATTCCCTTAAATCATTTGTTATTAAATTTGAGATTTTCCTTATTAGTATCAAACTGTTTTTCCGACTCAATAAAATCATAATACTCTCATTTTCCAATTACATCTAAAAAAGTCAATGATTCTAAATGTGAGGAATACATAGCAGACCATCCTAATGTAGTTGCCAGACTAAACACCAAAAACATTGAAGCTGATTTTACGCTTACCTTAATTACGACAGACCATCAGCAAACAAGCAGATGTTTCCCTTTTTCCGTGCCAAAGGAATTGATACAAACTTAATTGCTGAGCTTATCAGTCGTGAATCGCTTACCTTTTACTGCAAGTTCCATAATCTGATATTCATTAACAAAGTGGATATAGGTATTATCGGTGTTGAAAAATTAGGTATCGGAATCAAGCACTTCCAAAGACATGAAGGCATTAAACCTGTTTGTTGGAGTTACTGGGTTGAAAGAAAAAATCACATTAATTTTAAAACAGATATCCAAAGAGTAATATTCTTCGATACCACTATTAGACTACTGCAATACGTTAAAGAGAATTATTCCCAGGATAATACTATATATTGTAGTCTGAATACTGACAATTGCTTAATAGAAACTTACATCAACACGCTTAAATTACTAAATGACGATGTTGAAATTCAATTTTGAAAATCAGGAAACAATTCAAAGGTTCGAAAATATTAAAAAGAAAATTATATTTCTAAACCGGAAAAGGAAATATAAATACCTGTAAAATCTGCAGCTATTCCTGTAGCCAATTATGAAATTAGAGATATTTTAAAATGGTCTGGGATAATAAAATGGAAACCTATTATGATTCCACAGATGATAGTTTCCGGAATGAGGATGGTACGGAATTTTCCCGGTTTTAATAGGGACTTGAATTTTATATTGATAATAAAATTTCTTGTTCATTGTAAATCTGTGGGTTATAATATTTTTAACGAAGAATTGTTGGAAAGTGTGTACTTTAGTTTATTTATATTAGGTGGTGTTGTTCTGATGTTTGATTCACGTATTGATACTTTTTGGGCAACTGAGTATTTCGGCTGTACTATAAGTGATTTTCGTAACAGCGAGAATATTGTATGTCCGCACAAATTCTTACATGGTAGCAGTGGAGCATTTATCATGAAAATTAATGATAAATATATTCTGTCTGTTCCTCCTGAATACATAGAAACTTTCAATCATATTTCAAAGCATGATGGAGATTTATTCAACGAGCAATTTTTACGAGAATCATTATTTAATTTTCAAATGACATACATTGGTCCGTCTTGGATTGGATACCGTTCAAGTAGAACAGTTCAAAAAGAAGAACCATGCTTTTTAAATTATTCAAATACCATCGACAGAAAATTACTTGAAGAGTTCCAAAAAAGTTGTGACGAAAGTGAATGGAGTCATGGCGGAATAGGGGAGCATTCGGAAAGAATAGCGGTGAAATATAATAGAAATGAAGTTGTTTCTGCGGCAGATTATCATTTGTGGGGCAAAAATATAGCACATATTGGGATTATTACTCACCCTCAATATAGAAAGAAAGGTTATGCGAAAGCAGTATTAAATGATATTTCAGAAAACCTTTTGTTACATAATTTAATTCCGCAATACAGAACACTCTGTTCAAATACCGGTGCTATAAATACCGCAATTTCATGTGATTTCCGTCTGTATGCAACTCATATTTTTCTTCGTTTATATCGTATATTATAAGCATAGATTTGTTGCATTTACGTTTTTTATAAATATAACGCAATAAAACATATGCTTATAATATGAATGTTGGATACCATTTATTCTCATCCTCTTTAAAAGTGGCACCACACTTTTCACACATTCTTTTTGAACGTGGATTCCATTTCTGAATACTTCCTGTAAGATACGAATATCCATTACTTCTAACCACTTCCATAAATATTTTGAGTATCTGTGTTCCTAATCCTGTGTTCCAATATCCACTTGAAATCCACATGCCAACAGAGGCAGTTTCAGTATCTTTATGTGCATAAGAAATTGAGCCTATAGGAACTTTGTTAAATAATATACAGAAATTTTGACCATTCTTTTTGGTTTCCCAGTTTAAACAGCTATTATAGTAATCCTCACCAAACATTTCTGACATTACTTGATTTGGAGATAGAAATTTATGTAATGATGCATCCGTTGACAAAATCTTCGCAAGAACATCACAATATTTTCGGTCTAATTTAACGATTTCCAGCGAATCCATATAATCCTCCAGTTAAATAAGTGTCATTACATAATATAAAATTAATATGCAACAATGATATCAATAATCTACCAAATAATCAAATAACAAAACCAATCTGCAGGAGTGCCATCTTATGTAGACTTATTCATTATGGCATTGAACAAAATAGACAATAAATTTAATAAATGTGTTTTATAATTATGGTTGACATAAGTGCAGCAAGAAAAGCTAAGTCGGAACAATGTTCAACTAAATCATATTAAATCATGAAAGATCTTCCTCAGACAGTAATACGTCATTATGGGTAATATACAGTTTTGCGTCAAAATCCTTTACAGGAATCACGAAAATGCTTAAAATATTTAAATGCATTGTAACGATTCGGGGCGCATATATGTTATTCTATGGTACCCATATTAAGTAAAAATCTCGTGAACCGCTTGTTTCAAGCCATTTCCGAGCAAAATAAAAAACTGCCATTGTATCAATGACAGTCATTTAATGTGGAGCTGGCGGACGGAATCGAACCCCCGACCTGCTGATTACAAATCAGCTGCTCTACCTGCTGAGCTACGCCAGCATAATGGTGGGAACAATAGGGCTCGAACCTATGACCCTCTGCTTGTAAGGCAGATGCTCTCCCAGCTGAGCTATGCTCCCATGCTTTTTGGTGTTACAGCATTTCGAAGTATACCCAAAAAATATTGACTTGTCAACAGATTAGAGAATTAATTTTAGGGAAACTTGAGTGCTTGCTGCTTTATATATCGATATATGTTACTAAATGACTGAAAAAGCATTTTCTGATGGCAACTTTCATTTTGTATAGGTATAATAAAACGCAGGAGGAAGGCTTGTGAAAAACAAACTGTGGACAAAGGATTTCAGCTTTATGACAGCTGCGACCACACTGGCGATAATTGGGGGAGAAGCAATGAATCTTCCCATAAGTTTATTGGTGTTTGAAGAGACCCAATCTACTTTTCTGTCGTCGATCGTTATGATCTGCGGCATGCTTCCTGATGTCATACTCCCCATATTCATTGCTCCCATGATAGACAAGGGAAGCAAGAAAAAATGGCTTGTCACTTTAGATATCCTGCAGGCGATATCTTATCTCATTATGGGTATATGGATAACGGGTCACAGTTTCAGTTATGCCCTATATATAGTATTTGTGCTGGTCGTGGGAACGATCTCCGTTTTTACCAGACTTACATATAATTCATGGTATCCCGACCTGATACCTATCGGATCGGAACAGAAAGGTTTTGCCGTAAGCGCTACGATATACCCTTTTGTCACGATAGTAATGGCGCCTGTCGCAACATTCATGTATCAGAGTCTTTCCATGAGCACGATATTCTTCATAATCACCGGTATCACTGTAGTATCTATAGCAGCGGAGAGCATGATAAACGAGGTCGCGGCCAAAGCAAAGGAGAAATATACATTTGAACGATACAAATCAGATATCAAAGAAGGCTTTACATATATCAAGAAAGAAAAAGGCATCCGTAATATATATACATATATGAGCATAACAAACGGAGTGGGAAACGGTATCAGCAACATAACACAGGCATATTATCAGTCGACTCCTATGTTTACAGTCACGATGCTGGGTTTTTTGAAAAGCGCTGAAATGTTAGGCAGGGTATTGAGCGGTTTATTCCAATACACAAAGAAAATACCTGTTGAAAAAAGGTATGCCCTGACTAAATTCGTTTATGCATTTTACGATCTTTCAGATGCATTTGCCCTGTTTATGCCATACCCGTTCATGCTCGTGGACAGATTCATATGCGGAGCACTCGGGACCACAACTGCCACTATCCGTGAAACCGCGGTAATGTCATATCTTCCGGTAAACATGCGTGCAAGGGTAAATGCGCTGTTCAATGTATTTTTCTCGATAGGAGGCGTAATGTTCCAGCTGATAGCAGGTATGATGGGACAGTATATGTCGTACAGGTCGGTAGCTCTCATATTAGGCCTCTTTACAGGCGTGGTAATGGTTATTTTCATCGTGATACCAAAGAAGGAAAACAAACCTATTTATGAAGCTGAAAGAAAAGCCTAAGTGTTCCTATTATCTCCATTTATGTCTTTGAAATAATCCTCTGCAAGTATGGCATACTTTAACACATCGCATATTCCCTGGTTGTTTTTGCCTGCCTGCCTGTTTGTGCCTTCGTATTTCATCTTGCATTTCATCATTACTTTCCCCGAATTGGGATTTCTCGGGTCATGTATTGCCTGGATACGGTTTACTCCGACTTCTAAAAAGAAGAAACGGATGACTGCGTTTAAGGCTTCCGATGTGATCCCCTGATGCCACCATGATCTTCCTATGCAGTAGCCTATCTCCACCATGCCTATATCATCGCGTTTTTCCACAACGCTTATGCCGCCTATCGGTCTGTCGTTATTGTCTTTTGGAACTATAGCCCAGCAATAATGGTCTTCATCGATATAGGCTGATGTAAATCTTGTCAGTACTTTTTTTGATCCTTCGACATCAGCATGAGCCGGCCATGTAAGAAATTTTGAGACTTCAGGATCGGAAGCATAATTACTGAACATAGCTTCTGCATCGTCCATTGTAAACTTACGTAAGACTAATCTTTCTGTTTCTATTCTGACGGTCCCTAAATGCTTCATATATGTTACCCCGATATTTTACTTTGTATACTTTTTAGCCAGTCCGCCTTCGCTTGTCTCCCTGTATTTGCTGAAAAGATCCTTACCGGTTTCATACATGGTATCGACTACCATGTCAAAGGAGATCTTTCTTGTGTATGTAAGGAAATTGGCAAGGCTTACGGAGTTGATCGCTCTCATTGCCGCGACTGCGTTTCTTTCTATGCACGGTATCTGTACGAGGCCTTTTATGGGATCGCAGGTGAGCCCCAGATGATGCTCCATAGCGACTTCCGCTGCATATTCTATCTGATCAATATCCATTCCAAACAGTCCCGCAAGTCCCGCAGAAGCCATAGAACATGCGCTTCCAACTTCGGCCTGGCACCCGCATTCAGCTCCGCTTATCGAAGCATTTGTCTTTATGACATTTCCGATCACTCCCGCCACAGCAAGCGCATGCCATATATCCGTATCAGTGAATCCGTTTCTGTCCTGCATGTATTTGAGCACGGCAGGGACCACTCCGCACGAACCGCATGTGGGAGCAGTTACGATCGTACCTCCGCCTGCATTCTGCTCGCTTACCGCAAAAGCATATGAGCATACCATTCTGTTCTCTCTTGTCGAGGAGTTTTCATCCACACGGCGCTGGCCG
>JBAYNV010000122.1:0-6589 GCA_041678685.1 Clostridia bacterium | reverse complement strand
TATGTCTGTCATAATTTTCACTCCTTCAAGAAAATTTCCCAGACTTAATTCTACTGCAAATCCTTCCCAGACTAAATTCCACCGCTATGTCCACTGTGGAACTTACTTTGGGAATTAACTTGATCATATAAAAAAGAGTTGCTTGAGTTAATAATATTGAAAATATCCTAAAAAAGTATTACTATACTACTGCATGCGCTTGTAGCTCAATTGGATAGAGCGTTTGACTACGGATCAAAAGGTTGGGGATTCGAACTCTCTCAGGCGCACCAAACAAAAATCCGGGCTTTGTCCTTAACGGGAAGAGACCGGATTTATTTATATCCTAACAGCAGGATCATAAATAATATGCACTTGTATCATATTTTTCATATAAAACATCACATTTTCAGCATAAAGTATTAAGAATTTCAGATTTACAAACATAGTCACAAGTTGTATAATATTTATACTAATGAATTTTCACAAGGGTGCCTGCAAAGGTATGGGAGGAAAAAAATGAAAAGAAAAAGTATTATATCTGTAGCATTGATTCTGGCATTGATATTGACGATGGGTCTGGTTTCATGTACTCCATATGAAAATAGACCGAAAATATCCATTAATACTGCAAACGCTTTAGAAGATCAATATCAGATCATTGAAACAGAATATGATATCGCCACACATGGAGAAGGCGTAGTACTGAAACCTACAGCTTCAGGATTCAGGAATGTCAGCAGGCAGAAAACATTAAACGCAAGGCTCAACACCTTTAATGAAGCAGTGGCTTACAACGAAGAGGCACAGAGGAATGAACAGATATACAGAGAATATGAAGTACTTCAAAAGAGTGTTTACATGATATCTATTAGATATAATACATCATTTACAACACCATTGACAGATAAAGGCGTTAACATGATCATTGGCTCGGAAATCAACGGAACACTGATGATGAATTTCCCCGCACTTCTGGGTACAAACTTAGAAGCAGATGAATGGGCGAATTTCTTCTATTACTTCGATGAACAGAGAGCACTTCAGGGTGCAAAAGAAATAACAATGGAATATATGGCAACAGATGCTGTAAGCTATTGTTTCGAAGGTGAGGAACTGACCGATTTAACAGTATGTGTATTATATAAGATCGAGGGAGAGACAGAACAGCAGGAGGTCCGCATACCTCTTAATGATGTGGTCACGAACTTTACAGAAACGATGCAGGTATACTTTTCATTCATTGAAGATGCAGAAATAACATATGAGCAATATGCGCAGACGATCACAGAGTATACACAAGCTCAGGCAGATGAGGAATAGACAAATATATATAATTAATCACAAAAAGGACATTTAAAAATGTTCTTTTTTCTTTGTGATAAAAAATTAACATAAAAGCAATTCGAGGTAATAATGTATAAACAAATCAGAAAGATCAGAGGAGGTATTATTGTTCAGCACAATAAGTTTACGGCAAACAGTGCGACAACAGTAATGCCGATACCTGAATATGTTGAGATCCCGATGTCTCAGCATATAGGTGCTTCCTGTAATATACTGGTAAAAAAAGGTGACTATGTCTATGCAGGTCAGATCATAGGCGATTCACCTAAATATGTTTCGGTACCCGTTCATTCCAGCGTATCCGGTACTGTAAAAGAGATCAGGGATCTGTTATTTCCAAATGGAAGCATCGTTGCAAGCGTAGTCATTGAATCAGACGGTCTGCAGACTCTGGACCCTTCGATCACAAAACCGGATATTTCGAACCTTACGGACTTTTTAAGCGCGGTAAGGAAGTCAGGGCTTTCAGGACTGGGAGGGGCAGGATTCCCGACACATGTAAAACTGGACATCAAAGACAAAAAGGCGGATCACCTTATAATCAATGCTGCTGAATGCGAACCGTATATCACATGCGATTACAGGGCGATCATAGAAGAAAGCGGTAAAATAATCGCCGGAATAAAACTGGTGATGAGCAGGCTGAGCATACCAACGGCATATATAGGTATTGAAGATAATAAGCAGGAAGCCATCAGAAAGCTGAATGATCTGTTAAAAGATGATAAAGCTATTCAGGTAGTATCTTTAAAGTCCAGATATCCTCAGGGAGCGGAAAAAATGCTCATATATTCCTTAACAGGAAGAAAAGTCCCTATGGGCGGATTACCGATGGATGTCAACGTGATAGTCATGAATGTGACAACAGTTCTGAATCTGGAAACATATTGCGAGACTGGAATACCGCTTATCTCAAAGAGGATAACGGTAGACGGAGATGCAGTAAGAAAAAGAGGTAATTACAGTATTCTGATAGGGACATACATAAAGGATGTATTTGACTTTGCTGATGGGAAAAGAGAGGATGTGGCAAAGATACTTTATGGAGGACCCATGATGGGAACAGCTCTGAAGGATATGGAGATGCCTGTACTCAAGCAGAACAATGCGCTTCTGTTTTTATCAAAGGAACAGTCTTATGAAAAACCTGAAAGCAACTGCATAAGATGCGGAAGATGCATAGAAGCCTGTCCAATGGGCCTTATGCCTCTGAATCTGAACAGATATTCAGCGGCAGGGAATGTTGAAGACATGGAAAAGAACAGCATAATGAATTGCATCGAGTGCGGAGCCTGTTCTTATGTATGTCCTGCAAAGAGATATCTTGTGCAGTCCATTCGCATAGGAAAAGAAATCGTTAAGAAATCGAAGGTGAAAAATGGATAAACTGATCATTTCATCATCCCCTCATATAAAGGACAAAGCCAGCACAAACAGGATAATGCTTGATGTTATAATCGCCCTTATGCCTACAGTAGTATTATCTATCTACTATTTCTCATATATAGCGTCCGTAATAATCGTCATCTCGGTAGTATCCTGTGTAGTATTTGAGTATTTATTCAACCAGATAACCAAAAGAAAACATACCGAAAATGATCTGAGCTGTGTGGTCACAGGTCTTCTGATAGGTCTGAACATGCCTCCGGTCAAATCATCCATAATCCTTGTCATAATAGGAGCTTTCATTGCGATCGTAACCGTTAAGATGCTTTTCGGAGGCATCGGGCAGAATATATTCAATCCCGCGGCAGCATCAAGAGTATTTCTTACAATAGCTTTTGCTACACAGATGACGAAATATATAACACCATTTGACGGGATGACATCAGCGACACCGCTTGCGTTACTGCATAATGGGGAAATGTATTCTTATCTGGAAATGTTTTTGGGAAAGACCGCAGGTAGCATAGGAGAGACCGAAGCCGTCACACTCATGATCGGTGGCATATATTTACTGATAAGGAAAGTGATCTCATGGGAAATACCTGTCACATATTTAGGTACTGTTGCATTAATGACGTTCCTGCTTGGCAAGGATCCTCTATATCATGTATTGGCAGGAGGCCTTATGATAGGTGCGATATTTATGGCAACGGATTATACCACCAGTCCTATGACAAGATCCGGTAAGATCATATATGGAATATGTCTGGGCATAATGACAGCATCCATAAGGTTATTCGGAGCGCATACGGAAGGTGTCGCATATTCCATTCTGTTTATGAATGCCATTACTCCTCTTATAGATAAATTTACAGCAAAGAAACCTTTTGGGAGGGTGAAAGCATGAAGAAAAAAGATTTCGCTCCCATAATCAGTCTGTTCTTGATATGTGTATGCGTAACAGGTCTGGTTTCTCTGACCTATGTCGCCACAAAGGATACGATCTCAAAAAGAGCACTGGACGATGCGACAAAGGCTATGAATATAGTCTTACCGGGAAGCACCGGTTTCACTGATATAACAGAGGAAGTCATTGAAAAGAACGTTGATGTTCCTGCCACTGTCAACTCAGTATATGTTTCTGATAAGGGATATGTTTTTACGCTTACAACATCTGGATATGGCGGTGACATTCTGGTATATGTCGGAGTAAACAATGAAGGGTCTGTTGTAAATATACAGCTTGGAGCAAACGAGGAAACGCCTTCATTGGGAAAGAAAGCCAAAGAGGCATTTTTTACTGATCAGTTTGCAGGACTTACGGGCGAAGATGTAATTAAAGATGAGATCGATCATATAAGCGGCGCATCATATACGACAAATGCTGTGATCGAGGCAGTTGAAAGCGCGCTTACGCTGTATTCTGAGGTGAGTAAATGAATAACAGATCATTGAATGAAATGACTAAGGGAATAATAAAAGAGAACCCCACATTTGTTCTAGTATTGGGAATGTGCCCTACCTTAGCTATATCTACTGCGGCAAAGAACGGATTTATGATGGGGATCGCCGCTACTATAGTTCTGATCTTCTCGAACCTTCTCATATCTTTATTGAGAAAAGTGATACCTGACAGAGTCAGGATACCGTGCTATATAACATTGATAGCAGGGCTTGTAACAATAGTTCAACTGTTACTGCAGGCATATCTGCCCGACCTTAACAGGACTTTAGGTATATATATCCCGTTGATCGTGGTCAACTGCATAATACTTGCAAGAGCTGAAATGTTTGCAAATAAAAATACACCGTGGCACTCAGTGCTCGACGGGTTGGGAATGGGATTAGGATTTACTCTCTCACTCACATGTATCGGGATCATCAGGGAATTTCTGGGAACAGGATCGTTCTTTGGCATGAAGCTGACAGGAGATATCCCGATGCCGACGATTTTCATAATGCCTGCAGGCGCATTCCTTGTATTGGGAACACTGATGGCGGTTATTGCGAAAATAAAAGATAAACCAATGGAAATAAAAGACTGCAGCGATTGCCCTATGAATTGTTCCGGTAAACAGGATAAGGAGGAAAACAGATGAACGGTGATACATTTAAAATGATCATATATCTGAGTTTTGGCACTATCCTTATGGAAAACTTCGTTCTGAGTAATTTTCTTGGAATATGCCCATTCTTAGGTACTTCCAAAAAGCTGTCATCCGCTGTCGGTATGGGAGTTGCTGTCGTATTCACGATGGCGATCGCATCCGCAGCAACATGGGTCACGAACGAATATCTGCTTGTTCCAAACGGTTTGGAATACCTTCAGACTATCGCATTCATTCTGGTCATAGCCGGATTGGTGCAGTTCATAGAAATGCTTATAAAGAAATTCCTGCCTCCTCTATACAACGCTTTGGGTATATATCTTCCTTTGATCACTACTAACTGCGCTGTTTTAGGCGTTGCTATATTGAACGTGCAGTATGAATATAACCTGTGGCAAAGTGTTCTCTACAGTGCTTCAGCGGGAGCAAGTTTTATGGTAGCGACAATAATATTTGCAGGAATAAGAGAAAAAATAGATTTCAATGATATACCGAAATGTTTTAAGGGTCTGCCTATAGCACTGATAACTGCGGCATTCCTTTCAATGGCATTCACAGGCTTTCAGGGCTTGTTCGGCTGAGGTGGATAATGTATAAAGAAATATTGACAGCTATATTAGTACTTGGGGGGATCGGATTGCTGTTTGCCATCATTCTGGCAATATCGGGTATATTCTTCGAAGTTAAAAAAGACGAGAGAGTTGTGATGATAAGGGAAGCACTGCCCGGAGCAAATTGCGGAGCATGCGGTTATGCCGGATGCGATGCATATGCAGAAGCAATAGCGTCAGGAAATGCAAAAGCTAATCTGTGTATACCCGGTACGAATGTGTCTGCCGAAAAGATAGGGAAAATACTTGGCATTGAGGTAGAGAAACAGAAGACCAGAGCCATGAGAGTCATGTGCTGTAAGGATGTTACCGAAACTTTCGATTATGTAGGGATAAAGACATGTGCAGGCGAAGCCGCAATGTTCAGAGGCGCAAATTCATGTAATTATTCATGTCTGGGTAAAGGCGACTGCGTTGCTGCATGTCCTAATAATGCTATAATGATGCGTAACGGCATACCGATAATAGATGCAAATATATGCACGGAATGCGGATTATGCGCTAAGGCATGCCCTAAGGGTCTGATAAAATATGTTATCGGCGATTATGGGTACTATGTCGCATGTTCAAGCAGAGATACCGGAAAAGTAACTAAAGCAAACTGCAAAAATGGCTGTATCGGATGCAGGATATGCGAAAAGAAATGTGAGTATGATGCTATACATGTAGAGAATAACGTAGCAAGCATAGATTATGAAAAGTGTACAGCCTGCGGAAAATGTGCTGAAACGTGTCCTGTTAAAGTGATAAAAAAGTACTGTGTTAATAATTAGGTATTTGTGGTAAAATATTTTAGCAAACTTTTTTAAAGGAGTCACATATATGGCAGAGGTAAAAAATGTCGTAAGTACTGAAGAAAATGTCAAAACAATAAAAAAACTTAGAACGGAAAGGATAGTAACGATCTCTGTTCTATCCATACTGGTTTTAGGGATCATAGCCGCTCTTACATTCAAATCCATCGTGGGAGTATGGTGGGTGGAAGTACAGACGAATTCCACGACAGAAGGCGCATACATTTACTTCAGCGGTGACGGAACTTACAAGACATTCATGTATGGTGTGGATGATTGGGCTGAAGAAGGAACATATGAAACAAAAGGTACAAGCATAAGCGGATACATCATATTCAAGCCCGAAAGCGGAAACCAGTATGCC
>JBAYNV010000121.1:0-6649 GCA_041678685.1 Clostridia bacterium | reverse complement strand
ATACATCAGAGGTATCGTTTTATAGTCTTTGCCGTCAACATATATCTTGCCTTCGGTAGGTTCATAGAACCTGCAGGCCAGATTTACTATCGTGGTCTTGCCGGAACCTGTTTCACCCACAAGGGCTATACATTCACCAGGTTTTACATCAAGGTTGAAATTATCAAGGACCTTTTCACCTTCCGCATACTTGAAGGATACATTCTCAAATCTGATGCTTCCGGAGAGTTTCGGAACCGTCGAGGACGGCAGCACCAGTCCGTATTCCTTTATGACCGCTTCGCTGTCTTTTATGTCAGGTTCCGTTTCAAGAAGAGCCTGTATCCTTTCGCCTGCCGCCTGCGATGACTGGAAATTGGCAAATACCCTTGCCATGTCGTTTATGGGGTTGAAGAACTGTAAAGTGTAGGATATGAACAGTGTGAGCGTTCCTACAGTGATCACTTCCGTCCCTATCATTACGCCGCCCTGCCATATCGCGAGGGATGTCCCCATGATACCGAGTACCGAAACGATGGGAAAGAAGATACCTGAGTATACCGCGCTTTTTATTGCGGTATTTTTAAGATCATCCGTCCTCTTGTCAAAATCCTTTATATTGCTCTCTTCCCTGACAAGGGTCTTGCTTGTTGTTGCCCCCTGTATGCCTTCGCTGAAACCGCTGGTTATTATGGAGTTGTATCTTCTCGCTTCCCTGCTGTAGAACAGTATCCTCTTCTGGAAGAAGATGGACAGTGCTATGAGCACGGGGACGACAGCTAAAACCACCAGTGTGATCTTCACATTCTTTGCAAACATGAAACCTGTCATCATCATTATCATGCTGAGTGCCCAAACCATATCCACTACGCCCCATGACAGTATGCCGGTGAGCCTGTTCACATCCGAGGTCATCCTTGTAAAAAGGCTTCCTGATGCGTTCTTGTCATAATACGAGAAGCTGAGCTCCTGTAATTTCTGGAATCCGTCAACACGGATGTCATGGCTTACCATATGCATTATCTTGTCTGCAAGATAAATGAATATGAATATCGTCGCTCCTTTGAGGAGCAGAAGGCCTACGAACAGAAAGGAAAACGTCATTATGCCCTCTGTTGTCTTGTTCGCTATGTAATTGTCTATCGCATATTCCGTAAACAGCGGGAAGGATGCATCGGTAGCTGCCTGGATGATCATTGCGATCATCAGCGCCAACAGGTGCTTCCAATACTTTTTAACGTATCTGAAAACCTTTTTCCACAGTTTTATATCTATGCTTTTGTTAAATATTTCTTTATTGTCCTGTTCCATATCAGTCACCCGCCTCTACCAGATCACATGCGCAGCTTTGCATGTCATACACTTCCTTATATAATCCGTCCCTTTGTATGAGCTCGTTGTGCGTGCCTCTGTCTACGATCCTGCCGTCTTCCATAACAAGGATGAGATCGGCCTGCCTCAAGGTATTTATCCTGTGCGATACAAGGATGGTCGTCGTTCCGGCGCAGTGTTCATGCAGCGCTTCCCTTATATACTTATCGGTCTGCATATCGACCGCGCTCAAAGAGTCGTCGAATATCAATACCTTGCAGTTGTTTATAAGCGTTCTTGCGATCGCTATCCTCTGTTTCTGTCCTCCCGAAAGAGTCACTCCTTTTTCTCCGACCATAGTTTCATAGCCTTTATCAAAACACTTTATCGCATTGTTGACTGATGCTATCGTCGTCACTCTTTCGATATCTTCGTCCTTTATACCCTCTGCATTGTCTGCGATGTTCTCTTTTATAGTCTTTGAGAACAGGAAAGGCTCCTGCAGCACGATACCTATGTTTTCTCTAAGATACCTTTTATTTATCTCGCTAAGCTCCGTACCGTCCACTGTTATGTGCCCGCCTGAATACGGGATCAAACCTACAAGTATATGCAGCAGAGTGGATTTGCCTGATCCGGTCCTCCCAAGTATCGCCAGCGTCTTCCCCTGCTCTATCCCGAAGCTTATGTCATTGAGCACTTCCATGTCTTCAGTATATGAAAAGGAAACATTTTCAAAACATATATTCCCCTTGATCTGCGGTTTGAGACCTTTGTCTTCTTTCCCGTCTTCTCTTGGAGAGTCCAATACTTCCTGGATACGCCCTATAGATACCTTTGCCTTGCCCATATCTCCCAAGACCCTTCCCAGTCCTCTTATCGGCCAGATAAGGTTTGTCACATATGTCATGAACATTGTAAGGGCTCCTACTGACAGATCTCCCTTTATTGCAAGGTACGTACCCACTATCAGAACGACTCCTATCTGCAACTGGCACAGGCAGTCCGAAATGCCCCAGTACCATGCGAACGATACCGTTATCTTAAGGTCCTTGTTCCTGTAGTCCATGGAGGAATCCACGAATTTCTTCATTTCCCTGCTCTCGGTAGCGCATGAACGCACTATCCTCATCCCTGACAGATTTTCCTCTATGACAGTCGACATCGCAGCTTCAGCCTCATCCGTTATCTTGAACATCTTCGTAACATACTTGAAGAAAAAGAATGCTCCCAGAGCCGTAAGCGGCATTACTGAGAATCCTGCGATAGTGAGCGTTGTATTAATGTTCCTCATTATGATGACAGAAGAGATTATGAGCACTACGCACCTAAGCAGATCCTGGAACTGTGTAGCTAAAAAGTTCCTGACTGTATCAAGATCGCTCGTACACCTCTGCATGAGATCCCCTGTCTTTATGTTGACGTTATACAGATAAGTCGAATTCTGTATATGGTCGTAAAGATCCATACGCATCTTCTTTGCTATCCCTTCACTTGCGATAGCTGAGTATTTGCGTGAAAAGTACATGAATACGCCGTTAAGTACCGAGAAAGCGACGAGGACCAGCCCGCATATCCACAGATTGCTTAGCAGGTGCTCTCTTCCTCCGAGCATAGCCATCCCCTTTGCCGTGATACCTGTGACATCCACGCTGTCAAGCACGGAGTCTATTATGACCCCGATGATGAAGGTGTTTATAAGGCTTAAAAGCTGCCCTATTATCATGCATACGATACCTACCGTGTATGCTACACCGTTCCCCTTTAAAAATTGTAATAATAACTTAAATTTCCTCAAAAAAATAACCCTCTTAAATCATTCCTGACCTGAGGGTCTATATCACCGTTCCATATATACTCCGCAGGTCGTTATACCGCCTGCAGACTACAACCACTATTTTGTGTGCGTCTGAGGCATACTTATTTTACTTCCGTTAAGTGCAACCGTCAAAATCATTCTAAACATCATGTACGCCCCTTTCTTTCAAATCTTACTTTTGCCATTATACAAGATAAATACGCACTATGCAATACTGATTTTGCATATTTTTCATACATTTTTATGTTTTTATTATGTTTATATCGCTGTTCTTCCCTTTAAGGCGCTTATGAGGGTGGCTTCATCGGCATATTCTATCTCCGTACCGACTGAGATCCCATGAGCTATCCTTGTCACTTTTATGCCCAAAGGTTTGATAAGTCTCGAAAGATACATAGCCGTTGCTTCGCCTTCAACAGTAGAATTTGTGGCAATGATGACTTCTTCTACATCGCCGCTGAGCCTCTTTAGCAGCTCCTTTATCTTAAGATCCTCAGGATTCACGCCTTCCATGGGTGATATGACTCCGTGAAGGACATGATATACACCGTGGAATTCACACGTTTTTTCCATGGCCATGACATCCTTAGACGAAGACATGACGCATATGGTCGAATGGTCTCTGTCGGATCTGCACATCTCACAGGGATCCTCCTGCGTTATGTTGCAGCAGACCGAACAGTATTTAAGTCCGGCTTTTGCCTCTTTGATGGCATCGGATATGAACGCGATCTTCTCGTCATCCATTGTAAGAAGGTGGAATGCAAGGCGCGTTGCCATTTTTCTTCCTATGCCCGGTAACATTTCAAAAGCTGCAATGAGCTTTGACAGTGGTTTTGGATATATATCTGCCATTTAAAAAGGCATCCTCATGCCGCCGGTCGCTTTACCCAATGTATCATCCTTCTTATCGCTAATCTGTTTGACAGCTTCATTTACCGCGGTCAGTATGAGATCCTGGAGCATTTCCGTATCTTTGTCTTCCAGCAGTTCCTTATCGATGGTTATGCTTTTCATACTGTAATTGCCCTTGAATACTGCAGTGACGGCTCCTCCGCCTGCTTTGCCCTCAAAACTTGTTTCTTCCAGTTCCTGCTGGGCCTTTTCCATATCAGCCTGCATTTTCTGCGCCTGCTTGATCATGTTGCTGTAATTCATATTACCGCCGCCACCCATCATTCCTCTTGCCATGTCCTTTTCCTCCCTACGTTATTTCTATCGGTATACCGTGTTTTCCCGCTGTTTTTATAAGTTCGTCCGTCGATGAATTGCCCGCCTTCTGACTGCCTGCAGCCAGAATGGATATGTTCTTTATATTCCCGTCGAACTCCTGTATCCCAAGAAGGACCGCCGCCTTATTTGCCATAAGTGAGTCCTGAAGATAGGAGTTAGCAACCGTGATCACCGCCTGGCCCGACTGCATCACCATCGTGGAATCCTTAAGTTCAAACAGATCCATGACTCCTTCTTCGATCTTCTTCTTAATGAAGGAAGACCACCCGTCCGCTGTTTTTCCTTCAGCAGGTACCGGTTTCACTTTATTTTCCTCCGGTTTTGTTCTGACAGCCGCTTTTACAGGTACATCCGGTGCTTTTGTTTCTTCGCTGTATACAGGTCTTTTTACTAAAAGCCCGATAAGCATTATCTCAAGATATGTCTTTGACTGGGTCGATCTCTTCAGTACGGCTTCATTCTCTGACAGTTCCTTTATATATCTTATTACCGTATCCGGTTCGAATAACCTGGAAAGCTCCTTCATTTTCTTTATCGATCTGTCATCAGCTTCAATGAAGGCTGAAGGATCTTCTATATTCATGCATACCAGTATGTTCCTTAAATATCCCAATAATCCGGAAAGAAATCTTGCCGGGCTCTTTCCGTCTGCTATAACATCGTTTACCGCGCTCAATATATCGGTCACATTATCGTCAGAGAGCGCTTGTACTACCTTTGCGTTTGCTTCATCATCTATGAGGCCTGCGCATAAAAGGACATCATCCACATCGATTTTTTTGTCGGTTGATGATATGCACTGGTCAAGAAGGTTTATGGCATCACGCATCGCTCCGAACGATACCCTTGATATCATATCAAGCGCATCATCCGTTATATCCTCTTTTTCAGAAGCTGCTATTTTTACAAGTCTTTCTTTTATACCTTTGGTAGTTATCCTGTGGAAATCATATCTCTGGCATCTTGACAGAATGGTCGCGGGAAGCTTGTTTGGTTCAGTCGTGCATAATATGAATATGACATGCGATGGGGGCTCTTCAAGAGTTTTTAAAAGAGCATTGAATGCCGATGCGCTGAGCATATGAACCTCGTCTATTATATATACCTTGTATTTTGAAAGTGACGGCATATAGTTGACTTCATCGCATATCTTCCTTATATTGTCCACTGAGTTATTCGATGCCGCATCTATTTCAACGATATCCAAAAGCGTCTCGTCCAGGGATTTCATACATATGTCGCATTTATTGCACGGATCACCGTCTTTGATATCTATACAGTTGACGGCTCTTGCAAATATCTTGGCAAGCGTGGTCTTACCTGTCCCCCTTGTTCCGGAAAACAGATAAGCATGGGATATCCTGTCTGTCATGATAGCCCTCTTCAGCGTTCTGGTGATATGTTCCTGTTCCACAACATCCTTGAATGTATGCGGACGCCATTCCCTGTATAATGCTTTATGTGCCATGCCTTCTCCTATAAAATACCATACACCCGTCTTCGAACGCGGATCATAAACGTTACGCACATAGCCTGCTCAGGCCAGGCGCTCTTATGGCACACCGAGTTTCCTGCTTATCGCTGCTTCCGTTAAGACCTGACGAGGTTCACAAGCGTCGATTGCACAAGACCCGGCCTTCATCACTGCCTGTGTGCGGCGGCTTTACGATCTTTAGTCCTCTGACGGGAGTTCAACTCTGCTATAGCGGATTGCAGATCACAGGGCACCGCTGACTCCCCGTCTAGTATGGTAAAGAAATTATACCTTATTTTCACCCACCGCGCAATGATGGAACTTATATTAACGGAGGTTTCATTTATTCGGCTCCGCTACGATTACAGAATAACTTGCATACTACTTAAGCTTTACTTCAAGCAACCCATTATTTTTATGAAGATGGTATCAAGCCTGTTTATCACATAATAAATAGAACGATTCCAGGTACTAATGAAAGCCCTTTTAAATGAAGAAGCATAAAAGGTTCTGTAAACCCAGGAAACACTGCTTGATTGCTTTTAAGAGGTCCTGTTTTGCAGACTTATAGAGAAGGCGAATGTCATAATCATAGAGGTGTTAGGGGATAGAAAAAGCGATTGTTTACCAGTTACAAAACACAAGGTGAACTACATCGGCAATTGAATTACCGAGCATCAAGTGCGCGTGGCTTATGCCGCGTAGGTCTCGGGGTGCGTCCATAACACCCTTACTGCTATCCTTTCGGATTATACAGCTACTTTTATCATTGTTACTTTTGTAAGTCCAGAAACAGGCATATCCACCCTGTTACCAGAAATAGTAGTATATTT
>JBAYNV010000120.1:0-6728 GCA_041678685.1 Clostridia bacterium | reverse complement strand
TGAACTGGTCCAGAAGATCATATTGGCATATGAACAGGCTGAGAACCAGAAAAAAGAGAGGAAACATGAATAGGAGTAACCTGACAAAAAAGGATATATTCAAGAACCGGCTGTATTTTTCACTCATAATCTTATTGACAGGTGTGATAGTCATTATGGGGATTTTACAGAAGGTACATACTTCCAGTCCTTTTATAAACAATGACAATGAAGCTGTCGAAGATATAACGGCAGTATCCGATTATTACGATGAAGCGGCTACGATCAAAAAAGCCACAGCCGCAAGGGATAATGTGGAACCTGTAGCCATAAGGATAGAAACAGCACAGGTGGCTTCATATGAAAGCATAATCGATTTTTTTGAAGTAATGGATCAGTACAGAAATGAAGTCAGGGCTTTGTCTGCAACAGGTGCGGCATATGATACAGCGCTTGAAAAGATAATAGGCAGATTCATAAGTTACTTCGAGTCTGCAGGAGTGATCTTTACAGCAGATATAGCAGAAGGCGTCCTTCGTGATGTCAACAATACAAGTTACGACAGCTACAAGACGATAGTACGTACCGGATTCTCGGAGATAATGGATGAATACCTGTATGCCGCGAATCTTGATACATACAGAGCGAAATTCGCAGCAGGAATAATAGATAATATATCCGATGACTATCTCATAAGACTCACAAACATAGTTAAAGACTATTTTATACAAGTCAACAGCAAGGTAGATGCCGAAGCCACGGAATTACTGAAAGCACAGGTATATGAGGATGTGATCAGAAATTCACCGGTGGTATATTTAAAAGGATCGGTGCTGTTTGAAAAAGGCGAGGCGCTGGACCCTGCTGATATCAGGGTGCTGATAGAGATGGGTATCATAACTTCAGGAAGCGACATATATATGTATTTTGGAGCGGCGGCACTGTTTATCATATGTATGCTTGCGTATTTTGCATCAAGAAAAATATGCGGATCAATTGTAAGATTTGCACCTAAATCGGTGCTGATCCTTGTTCTACTGTTTATCATAGTTTTTGTACCTGCACTTCTGGTCAAGTCTGAGTACTACATGTACCTGCCATTCTTTCTGCTGCCTATGATGGTGGCAATAATACTGAGTGATAAGGTGGCATATGTTTTCACATGCCCTATGGCTATCTTCTACTGTTATGTCGTAGGAGGAGACATGGTATATCTTGCGATCCTCTTCATCGGAAGCATAGCAGGGATATACATAGTCCGCAATACGAATGCGCGAGTAAGGCTGGCTCTGTCAGGACTGCTTTTAGGACTCATAAACTGTGCCGTATATATATCATATATGCTGCTCATGACGGACATCACGCTATTTATGCCATACAGCGAGCTCTTGGCGCTTATGGTCTCATCTTTGACTTCAGCGCTCATATGTCTTGCTTTCCTTCCCGTATTTGAAGCATTCTTCAATATAGTCACCCCGTTCAAGCTTATGGAGCTTTCAGCTCCTTCGAGACCTTTGCTTAAGAGGCTGATGGTAGAAGCTCCCGGCACATATCATCATTCTCTGATGGTCGGGAATCTGGCTGAAGAAGGCGCGGATGCAATAGGAGCAAACGGGCTGCTTGCCAGAGTCGGCGCATATTATCATGATATAGGCAAACTGAACAGACCTGCTTTCTTCGGTGAGAATCAGTCATCTAAAACAGGTAACCCGCACAATACGATGACCCCTCAGCTTTCGGCGACTATAATAACGAGCCATACGACTGAAGGTGCCGAACTTGCAAGGCAGGCAAAACTGCCTCCTTCCATAAGGGATATAATACAGGAACACCATGGCACGACACAGGTACAGTACTTCTATCACAAGGCTCAGAGCATTTCTGATGAACCGGTGGTCGACGACGATTACAGGTATTCCGGACCCAAGCCGAGAACCAAGGAATCCGCATGCGTCATGCTTGCTGACGCCTGTGAAGCGACTATAAGGTCATTGGAGACAGACAATATAATAGAGATAGAAAAGACTATAAGAAAGGTCATAAAGAATAAACGGGATGACGGGCAGTTCGATCAGTGCGACCTTACTCTGAAGGATCTTGACGAGATACTGTTCGCATTCATGAAAGTGTTCACCGGATACTTCCACCAGAGAGTGAAATATCCCGTGGAAAACGAGAAGAAACCTGCAGAACCTGTCAAAGCAATGGAAAGCGAGGACGACGATGAAAACAGTAATTGATATAGCGGGAACGAATGAGAAGACAGAAAGCTTTGTGAAACCTATAAAAGAAGTACTCAGGCATATTTTGAAGTCGCTGGAATTCAACGAAAAAAAAGCTGCCCTTTCAATATATGTTGAATTCGTCACGCCTGAATATATAAAGGATATAAACAAAGAACAAAGAGGCATAGATGCGGTCACCGATGTTCTTTCATTCCCGGCACTTGAGAACAAAGAAGGTAAACTGGTATACGATGAATATGATATAGACCTTGACAGAGGCGAGCTTTTCCTGGGCGATATATTGATATGCGAAGACAGACTATTCTCTCAGGCTTTGGAATACGGGCATGCCCCGGTACGGGAAAGCGTTTTTCTTGCAAGCCATGGGCTTATGCATCTTCTTGGATATGACCACACAAAAGAAGAAGATGAAAAGCTTTTGCGTGATGTTCAGGAAAAAGCATTAAAGGAGCTGGGATATGACAGATGAATCAAAAAAATTATGTAAAGCTGCAGAGCTTGCGTTAAATAACGCATACTCTCCATATTCAAAGATAAAGATAGGAGCAGCAGTGCTTGGTGAAAGCGGGAAGATATATACCGGAGCGAATATAGAGAATGCTTCATTTGGCGCTACCATATGTGCTGAAAGGACTGCGATCGTCAAAGCCATAAGTGAAGGCGAGAAAACGATCAAAGCTATTGCCATAACAGGAGACATCGATGATCATGCGTATCCTTGCGGGATATGCAGGCAGGTGATGTCAGAGTTCATGAAAAAGAACGCGCTTATACTGGTCGGCGGCAGAAACAGGGAGTATCTGGAATACACTCTGGAGGAACTGCTGCCTCACTCATTTGATTATTACGAGAAAAGAAAAGAGAAATAACATGGGATTCAAATCAGGATTCATATCGGTAGTCGGAAGGCCGAACGTAGGCAAGTCCACACTGAATAATAGGATAACGGGAGAAAAGGTAAGCATTGTAACTCCCAAACCTCAGACGACGAGGAAGAATATAAAAGCGATATATACGGATAAGGAATGCCAGATGATATTCCTTGACACACCGGGCATCCATATGCCTCACAACAAACTTGGCCAGTATATGGTCGAATCCGCAAAGAGCGCATTCAGTGAAACGGATCTCATCCTTTTCATTACCGCTCCTAAAAGAAGCGGAGTCATTCCCGACGAGGATAAGATCATAATCGAACTGCTGAAGGAAGTAAAACTTCCCAGGATCTGCGTCATTAACAAATGCGATACGATAAGCCAGGAAGTGGTGGCGGAATATATAACGATGTATTCCGAGCAGCTGGAATTCGATGAGATCGTCCCTATTAGCGCTGAAAACGGAAAAAATGTGGATATGCTTAAAGACATAGTCAAAAAATATCTCAGCGAAGGCCCAATGTACTATGACGAAGATGAGATGACCGATCAGACTGAAAGGGAGATTGCCGGAGAAATCATACGTGAGAAAATGCTGTTCCTCCTTCAGGAGGAAGTCCCTCACTGCGCTGCAGTCGAAGTGGAATCCTTCAAACAGAGGGAAGACAAGGAACTGCTTGATATTTCAGCAGTCATTTATTGCGATAAAAACAGCCATAAAGGGATAATAATAGGGAAGAACGGAGACATGCTAAAGAGAATAGGGACAGAAGCAAGAAAGTCCATGGAGCATGCCCTGCAGATGAAAGTCAACCTTAAGCTATGGGTGAAAGTGAAGGAAGACTGGAGAAATGACAATAATGTTCTTGGAACGTTAGGATATAAGAAACAGAAGTAAGGCTATATGTCTGACAGATGATCCAGTATGGAAAAATGCTTCTGTGCGATTTTCTCTATATACTGTCTCGACAGGCCGTAAAGCACATTTATATCTTGCTTTGATATCTTAAAGAAATAGATCCTGTTACCTTCCCCGTTGCATATATGGTCGATAGCCATCAAAACGGACGAGGATATGGGTATACCTGTCTGGCAGCAGGATACGCCGTCTTCCGCCATGGAAAAAGAATAGGTCTGATCATCCGTCAGTTCTTTTTTACAGTCGACGCACATATCGGTAACAGGCGCCGCACCCTCAAGAGCGGCAAAACGGAATTCCAGAATAGCCGTGAGAAGCTTAAAAGAATTGTCATGTTTCATTAAAAGATACAGAGAATTCAGAAGCAGGGACATCTGTTCCTTTGCCTCCTGATCTTCCTGTATGAAGCATGATGCTACATCCATGAAATGGGATGCATAATACAACGTCTCTATATCACCTGTTATTTCGAAGAAATCCTGTATCATGGAAGCTCCTGTAAGTACCGGCATCCCCTGCGAGATGACACATTCAAATTCACCACAGTAGAAAAGACGTGCGGCATGAGCGAATTTGGCTCCTCTTTTCTTGACGCCTTTTGCTACGATAGACATTTTTCCCTTCTCAAAAGTAAGAACGGACAGTATCTTGTCTGATTCTTTGTATTCCACGATCCTGCATACGATGCCTTTTACTTTTATATACTCCATACGAAAAAGGATATCATCAAAACGCTACTCCTGCAAGTTTTTGATGCTTTCTTCAAGATCCTTCATATCTTTATGCAGCGAGGCAACTAATTCTATCTTTTCTTTAGTGAAAGGGTGGATGAAGGACATGCTGTATGAATGAAGGGCTTGTCTGCTTATGAATGCATCATATATAGAGACTGTTCCATACAGTCCGTCATGGATTATGGGAAAGCCCATTTCCCTGCAGTGGACCCTTATCTGATGCGTCCTTCCGGTTTCGAGTATGAACTGCACGACGGAAGCTCCCCCATAGCTTCTTAAGATCTTGTAATGCGTGACGCTTGGCTGGCCTTCCGGGTCGCAGCGTCTCAGCATTATAGTGTCAGGCGCTCTGCCTATCGGAAGATTTATCGTGCCTTCCGATGGAGAAGGCGTACCCAATACCATCCCTATATATATCTTCTGTTTATCTGTCTTTGTCATCTTGTGATGAACGATCGAATTTTTTGCAAAAAGGACGATACCTGTGGTTTCCCGGTCCAGCCTGCTCACGGGATGAATACCCATTTCCGGATGCAGATACTTCAGTCCGTTGGCTACAGAGTCCCTGTCCACGTTCATTATGGGATGGCATAAGATCCCGCTCTGCTTATCTACAGCTATCATGTAATCGTCTTCATATATGATATCAAGATCCAAATCGACAGGATGTATTTCCGAAGGCGTCTCCTTATCGGAAACAGATATCTTCACATTTTCGCCGGCTGACAGAATATAGTTGGTATGAACAGGGATATCATTTACAAATATCATATCCATGGTTTTTGAACGCCTGATACATGCTCCGGATATGCCCATATCTCTTCGTAAGAAAGAAGAAAGCCTTTTTCCTGCCGCTTCTTCATCCACGTGCTGTTCTATAATCACTTCGTTGCTGTCCATAACCATATTCCCTATTCTATCCGTACGTTCCGGTTTATGCAAAGAAAACATTGAGTATCGGTAAATCCTTTCATATCGTTAGAGTAAGATTGTTGTAGGGTAATGTACATGAATGTCCTGCGTTATCTTCTTGGCATTGATCCGGGTATAATTTTTACCCCTATTAATATTTTTATTATACCTCCTCAATACCCTTATTCATTCTGTCTAATTTAGTGTAGCCTTTTCAAGTCATGTACAGTAACAGTAAGCAGAAAATGTAAAAATTTATTTAGTTGGTTTCCAAAATATTGGTATTTAACTCATAAAATGAAAATTAAAATATAAGTATTGAAATTATTTAATAATGCTGTTAGTCTTAATGCAAGAAATACTAAATAGCATACGCATATATTATTCATTATATTCTACAAATATAATATTTGGGAGGTAAATGTGAAAAAAAATTATAAACATGGTATAGTCTTGTTAGTGTTTACGGTGTTACTGTTAACAATAATTATTAGCTATATGTCAACAAGTTCAGAGAGTATTATTTCAATAAATGGTAATAGTATTGACTTTGTAAATATGCAGGGAGTTAAATGCTCTGTTGACGATAACTTAATAAAATTGAAGACAGAGCATGACATAGAATTAATAGAAAATTCAAGAGACCCTATAACTGGTAACCTTACATATAGATTACCAGTAACTGTCTTGTCTATTGATAATAAAACAGAACCTGTAATTGCAGATTCTTTTGTTACATCAATACAAGTTAATGAAGTTTTAAAGTGTCAGTTTGAGTTTCCTTATATTATTAAAGATGGCAGAAAGCAGATTGTATTTAATGAAGCAGATTATAGATTAACCAAATTCCCGAATACGAATAAGTATATTGTTGAAAAGGAAGGCTTGTTGTTCTTACTTGATCCAGAAACAGAGTTGATGGATTTTTACTGCCTTTCTGAAACAATGGGATATTCGCGATACAGGAACACAAGAATTATAGATGGTATAGAATATGCTAAAGTATGGGCGATTAGGGCATCATTCAATGAAGATGGAACCAGAATGATATATTACACAGAGA
>JBAYNV010000119.1:0-6745 GCA_041678685.1 Clostridia bacterium | reverse complement strand
TGAAGACCCTTTCCCGACGCCTTTTGACGACTGCTGGGAAACATATAAATATGTGCTGGATAACGCAGAAAAACTGGGTATAGATAAAAAAAGGATCGCAGTATACGGTGACAGCGCGGGCGGCGCGCTGGCTGCAGCTGTCGCACAGATGGCAAGAGACAGCGGTACACAGAAGCCATGCCTTCAGATGCTCATATATCCCGTCACCGATCACACCATGAAAGGCGAAACGATCAGAAAGTATCCTAAAGCCGCATGGACTTCAGCGTCAAACAAGGAAATGTGGAAATGGTACTTAAGAACAGGCGATCACGGCAGGATACAGTATGCGTCACCTCTGAGTGCGAAAGATTTCAAAGATCTTTCGCCGGCATATGTGGAACCGCATGAAGTCGACTGCCTCTGCAGCGAGGGCATCATGTATTATGATAAGCTCAATGAAGCCGGGAACGACTGCGAATTGAATGTGATAAAGGGTTCATACCATGCTGCGGACGGTTTGGTGGACAATGCAATGATAAAGGAAGTACTGTCACACAGGTTTGATGTGATGATAAAGTATTTAAAAGCACAGCAGTAATGCGGTATGAAGCTATCGATACGATACAAAGCACTTCGTTAAATTATTCATGATTTTGATTTACTAAATCATAATTTACTAATTATAAAATTAGCAATTACATTGACTTCATGAATAATGTATGATACGATTTAGTAAATCGTAAATTAGCAGTTTGTATAAAAGGGAGAGGATCATGTTTATAGGAAGAGAAAAAGAATTATCGAAGCTGAACCAGCTATATAAAAGCAAAACTTTTCAATTTGCAGTCATTTATGGCCGTCGACGTGTCGGTAAAACAGCGCTTATAAATGAATTTACAAAGGATAAGGAAGTGATTTTTTTTACAGGCATTGAGAGCAATGCTATTCAAAACCTGGAGAACCTGAGCAAAAGCATTTTCACTCATACGAGCGGAATCGAAAATCCACCGGTTTTTTCATCGTTCCAGTCAGCTCTGGAATATATCTTTAAACTTGCTGAAGATAAGCGGATCATACTGGTTATGGACGAATATCCCTGTGTGGCAAAGTCCTATCAGGCATTGTCTCCGATTTTGCAGGTTTTAATTGATAAAGGTAAAGAAAGATCAAAACTCTTTCTGATCCTCTGTGGTTCATCTATGTCTTTCATGGAAGAGCAGGTGCTGGGATACGCAAGCCCCCTCTATGGCAGGCGGACAGCTCAGTTTAAGATTCAGGCTTTTGACTTTTCAGAGAGTTGCTGGTATTTCAAGAACTTTTCTAAACAGGATATGGCCCGGATCTACGGAATTGTCGGAGGGACGCCACAATATCTGCTGCAGATGGACGACCAGCTATCCGTTGAAGATAACATAAAATTAAATATTCTGAGTACCAGCTCTTACCTGTTTGAAGAACCGAATAATCTGTTGAAGCAGGAAGTCCGTGAAGCTGCGCTTTATAATGCGATCATAACGGCAATTGCCGGGGGAAGTACAAAACTTTCTGAAATTGCCAGTAAAGTCGGCGAAGAGACCAGTGCCTGCGCAACTTGCCTGAAAAAGTTGATTTCGCTTGGTATTATCAATAAAGAAATACCCTTTGCAGAGAAATCTACAAAGAAAACCATCTATATAATTGCGGATAACCTTTTCCGGTTCTGGTACCGGTTTATCCCTACCAATCTGTCAATAATCCAAAACGGTATGATAGATCTTGCATACCGGGATATTTCAGAGCAGCTGAATAACTATATGGGTGCAGTATTTGAAGAAATCTGTAAACAATATTTGTGGAAGTTGAACTGTCACGGTAATGCTGCTATCACTTTTACCGATCTTGGCCGCTGGTGGGGTAATGATCCAAAGCATAAAAGTGAAACCGAAATTGATATAATGGGCAGCGACGGTAAAGATTCCGCCTTGTTTGGCGAGTGCAAATGGACTAACGAAAAAGTCGGCGCAGGCATTCTGGATACACTTATTGAACGCAGCCGATTATTTAAGTATAAAGAAAATCATCTCTATATTTTTTCACGGTCCGGTTTCACGAAAGGCTGTATAGATACGGCAAAAAAAATGGGTAGTGTTACACTGGTCACCTTTGACGAGATAGTACAGGAGTATTGATAATGTACATATTTTTCCTGTGGTAACCTTACACGACGGTATTAAACGGAAAATTGTTCAAATACCCTAAGTGATGATATAATCACCAGGTAGGAGAAGAACATGACAAAAGATAAAATAAGGAAAGCAAAAAAGAAAGCTAAAAATAATAAAACCATAATAGTTATCATAACAATAACGATATGTGTTATTGCTTTGGTCATATTTATGTATTTAAAAGGGTGGCTTGGGATACCGCCCGTAGAAACACCTACGGCAACGCCTGTTGAGTCATCTACCGAAACACCTGTCATAAGCGAGACTCCGACAGAAACACCTACCGGAACTCCCGAAACCGACGTGATACCGGAAGGGTATGTAAAGATAGAAACTTTTGAGGATCTTAAAGAATATCTCGAGGTCCTGATGTCAGAAGGAGCAGGGGTATACGGTCTTTCGTACTATAACTACACATCGTCGCAGACTGTTGATATATTAAAGGATGAGGATTTTTCAGCAACAGCATCACTTACCGTCCCGTCGGTCATGTATCTGTATAAGGCAGCCAAGGATGGTAAAATGTCTGTAGATGCATATGTAGAATATACCGTAGGCGACAATACAGAAGGTCAGGGAGTCGTTAATAAAGGCACATACGGCGATCAGTATACTTTACGCGCACTTGCCGAATATGCCATCACACAGAATGACGGATGCGCATTAAAGATGATAATAAGGACATGCGGAAAACAGAATATCAGCGATTACCTCATATCATTGGGTGCTTCTTCGGATGCTGATCATATATCCCCAAAGGATATGATCCTGTGTATAAAGGAATTTAAAAGAATGTATGACAGCGATCCCGTATCGTATACAGACCTGATGGGTTGGTTGAGCGGATCCCAGGTCAATTCCGATGGATCATCAAAGAGCGTTTTACCTGAGGAAATAAAAACAGCATGCAGCACATCGTTTATTGTCACTGTACCGCCGGCACTGAACGATACACTGCTCGTATATGCCAAAGACACATATATATTGTCGGTCTGCGCTTCATATATCGATACGGATGAAGCGGCCGGTATATTGAAGAAGGCGGGTCTTGCGGTATATGAATTTGTACAGAACGGCAGCACGATAGTTGAATGGGACAGGGAGAAACAGATAGTCATCCTGAACAGGATCAGTGAACAGGCAAAGGCTTTCGCCGAAAAGTTCACATCATCCGTCATGTATCCGGACGGTATGATCTCATCATACTATGTTGCGGGCGAGGATATATCTTTTACATCAGGTGAGGAATACGGCAACAGTTATGGCGTTCTTGGATACAGAGGTAACAATTTCAGGAACGACGGCGCGTATGGCACGGTGGATGTGACTGAAGGGAAGCTTACGGAAATATGGAGTTTTGATATAGGCGGGATGTCCGGTTACGGTTCCATATGGCCCGGTGTAGGCTGGACAGGACAGGCATGCGTCATTAAATGGGATGAAGATGTCAGACAGATGATGAACATATATGAAAAATTCAAGCAAAAAGAAGGTTTTACCGAAGTAATCTATGCGACCCTTGACGGGAATATATATTTCTGTGATCTTGATACAGGAGAAAAAACCAGGGATGTCATATACATAGGGGTACCTGTCAAAGGCACACTGAGTCTGGATCCGAGAGGATACCCTCTGTTATATGTCGGACAGGGCCTTGAAGGGGCTACAACGGATGAAGGCGAGACCCGTTACAAAGCTTTCGGATATAGGATATTCAGCCTCATAAACCAGACGCTTCTATATGAAATAAAAGGAAATGACGCTTTCGCGCTCAGATCGGGCTGGGGAGCATTTGATTCATCAGGGCTTCTGGATATGGAAAATGATACCTTCTATGAATGCGGAGAAAACGGACTGATATATAAAGTAAAACTCAATACGGTTTTTGACAAGACCGGTAAAACCATTTCCGTGAATCCCAAGATCACGAGGTTTAAATATGTTTACAGCGGCAATTATGCTTCATACGGCATAGAAAGCTCGCCTGCGATCTATGACCGGTACATGTACTTTACCGATAATTCAGGCACTCTTTTCTGCCTTGACCTAAAGGACATGAGGATACTGTGGGCATACGACACATGGGATGATTCCGATTCGTCGGTAACTCTTGAAGTGACTGAAGAAGGAGTCTTTCTGTATACTGCCAATGAGGTGGATCTAAGAAGAACAGACAGCGAAAGCAATATACGCAAATTCAATGCACTGACGGGAGAATTGATCTGGCAGGTAGATGCTCCCTGTTATTACGTAGATGATGTGAACGGAGGCGCGCTTGCTTCTCCTATAATAGGTGAAAATGATCTTGACGGGCTTGTGATCTTCAATATATGCAAGACAGTAGAGGAGTCAGGTTCCATATGGTCCGGAAGACTGTATGCATTCAATAAATATACCGGTGCTGAAGTATGGCTATATAAGTCGGCATACAGCTGGAGTTCTCCCGTTGCTGTTTACACTTCATCTGGCAAAGGATACATCATATACGCTGAGCATACAGGGAAAATAGACCTTATAGACGGTCTTACCGGTTCAGTCATAAACCAGGTCACTTTAAGCGAAGGAGACAGCGGTTACAGGACTATCGAAGCTACTCCCGTGATATATAACGATATGATAATAATAGGGAGTTATGCCGAAAAGATATACGGGATCAGCATCAAATAAACACAGGAGCGAGCAATGAGAAAAAAGAGTAATAGTGCCTTACTGTCCATTATCATTTCTTCGTTAGCGGTCGTAATCGCATCGTTTAATCTGTTCATATGCATATCGAATGATATACAGGTAGGTACGGCAATAATCATATTCAGCTGCATGATCGTCATTCTCGGACTGAACGTAACATACTACGCGGTACAAAGGAAAAAAGAGAGAGAAAAACAGAAGAACGACAATATAGACAGATAACTTCAAATTTAAGTTTTTCCTATAATTCAATACAAATACTTCATAATAACTTCACCTGAATCTCATAATGGCGCAGTATTCTTGGCATAGCGATAGTAATTTACCGCAGAAAGGCTGAATAAATGAAAAAATCTTTGAATATAATATTATCGGTATTGATACTGTGCGCGCTTCTTACGGGATGTGTTGATGAAACAGAGGTATCCGAATCCGAAGAAGCAACGTCAACTGTAAATGTTGAGACAGCAGGCACGGTAGAGGTGCCTGAAACGGCAGTGACAGGTGATGATGTCACGGGAGATGCCGTCATAACCTTGAACGGGACATCTATCACGGTCAGCGGGACCGGTGCGACAGCAGAAGGCTGTGTCGTGACTATCACAGAACCGGGCGATTATGTTATAAGCGGGACACTGGATGACGGACAGATAATAGTTAACGCTAAAGATGAGGATAAAGTAAGACTCATATTTAACGGCGTCAGTATATATTGCAGTACAAGCGCTCCGATATATATTCTGTCAGCGGAGAAGGTCATAATCGAACTGGCTGAAGGCTCGGTGAATATGGTAAGTGATGGAGCTTCATATGTTCTTGCTGAAGGTTCTGATGAACCTGATGCCGCCATATTCAGCAAAGACGATCTAAAGATAAAGGGAACAGGCACCCTGTATGTTACAGGAAATTACATGAGAGGCATACATACAAAAGATACCTTGCAGATAGAAGAAGCCACCGTATATGTCACAGCAGTCGATGACGGCCTTCGCGGTAATGATGCCGTGGAGATCACGGACGCATACATCGTTGTAGATGCGGGAGCTGACGGTATAAGGACAAATAACTCGGAAGAGGAAGGAAGAGGATATATCCTTATCGACGGAGGGCATATCGAGGTCACATCCGTATTGGATGGCATACAGGCTGTTACGGATCTTACCGTAAATGCAGGAGAGATAGTCATCACATGCGGAGGCGGAAGCGTAAACAGCAGTTCAGATACAGGTTCAGATTCCATGTGGGGCAATTGGGGAGGCATGGGCGGCGGACCAGGAGGTGGCCGGCCTTCAGACAATACGACAACGACTGATGAGGAAAGCGCGAAAGCTATCAAAGGTAGCGTTTCCGTGACAATCACTGGAGGGACTTTTATAATAGACTCATCTGACGATGCCATACATTCAAACGGAAACGTCACTATAAACGGCGGACAGTTCGAGATAGTGTCAGGCGATGACGGCGTGCATGCAGACAGCACCTTAACCATAAGCGCATGCGATATGAATCTGACAAAGAGTTATGAAGGGCTGGAAGCTTTGGATATAGTAATAAGCGGCGGAGATATAAACATAGTCGCAAGCGATGACGGACTCAATGCGGCAGGTGGAGCTGATTCCTCATCCATGAATGGACGGCCTGGACAGAATACGTTCAGCGGCACCGGCAGCGGTTCCATAACGATCAGCGGAGGAACGATAACAGTGAATGCATCAGGCGACGGCATCGACTCAAACGGGACGATAGCACAGACAGGCGGGAGCTGCCTGGTTTTCGGACCTACCAATGACGGTAACGGCGCGCTGGATTACCAGGGGACATTTGATATGGACGGAGGCACCATGATAGCTTTCGGAAGCACAGGAATGGCG
>JBAYNV010000118.1:0-6795 GCA_041678685.1 Clostridia bacterium | reverse complement strand
TTTTCTTCTTATTATTTTCTTTTTATATATTTCCATATCTACTCCTTTATTTCTGAGAAATCGAATACTTCCTCGATCGTAAGCCCAAAGCATTTTGCTATTTTATGTGCAAGCACAAGCGAAGCGGTATATTTACCTACTTCTATGGACGTGATGGTCTGCCTTGTTGTTCCTACCATCATAGCCAGTTCTTCCTGTGACATTTTACGTTCCTTACGTAATTCCCTTATTTTCGTCTTGATATCGGCCACCTCCAAATAGAAAGTTAACTTTGCATATTTAGTATAGTTAGCTTTGCACTATATGTCAAGTATACTTTGCAATAACCTATTTACCATTTTGATGTCTATTGAGAAAGCGGTATTCCTCAACTCACTTATGATATATCGGTTAACCGATATAATCTCAACATAGGAGGTGGAATTATATTTGATATCAACAAATACAGACCGTCGAAATATAGCGGCATTCCGTACACTACGATAAAAGATATCAAAGACATTAACTTCATCGTTGAAACACTCGAATCAGGAAAAATTATAGTGAACACCCTAAAAAAATCCGGATCCTGTACTTAAATTTACAGGTCCGGATCATGTTCTTCTGTTGAACTTTTCTTTGGTTATTTCTTTTCTTTATTGAAGCAAAGGAACCAGTCGAGACAGTATTTGTTCTCATCCTTGCTATCCATTCTTGCCTTTGCAACACCGCATGAGCCGGGAGGTGGGATAATAGTATCGTCGCCGGGCTGCCAGTTGGCCGGAGTAGCAACAGAGTCTTTATCTGCTTTCTGAAGTCCAAGAATGATCCTCTTGATCTCATTAAAGTTTCTGCCAAGAGAAGCAGGGTAATAAAGAATTGTACGGATGATACCCTTTGGGTCAATGAAAAACACTGCTCTTACAGCTTGCGTTGTCGACTGGGACTGTATCATGCCGTACTTATTTGCCACATCCATTTTAATGTCTACAATGAGCGGGAATTTGACCTCAACATTTTTCATACCCTTCCACTCAAGTTCCTGAATCTTTCGAAGCCATGCAATGTGTGCATACAAGGAATCGATCGATAGACCTACAAGCTCAGTGTTCAGTTCTTTGAATTCATCGGCCATAGACGCGAAAGTCATAAATTCAGTGGTACAAACTGGGGTAAAATCCGCTGGGTGTGAGAATAGGATAACCCATTTCCCTTTATAATCCTCTGGAAACTTAATGGGGCCTTGAGTGGTCACAGCTTCAAAAGCCGGAGCAGGGTCACCGATTAAAGGCATTCTGAAATTTCTTTCTTCCATGACGTAACATCTCCTTTTCATTTATATTTAATTATATTTTACCATAAACGGGACTATTATATGTGATGTTGTCACAGTCCATTTTGGTTAATCGCTGAGAAATCGTAAGAAAGCGCCTCTTTGGCTGAAAATATAAGCCTGATCTATACTTCACTTATTTGCATTTTGTCAGGAGATTGATGGCTTTTTTGCAGTACGGTATAGAAATGCGAAAACTTGAAACGAGTCTGTTTTAAAGGCTTTCTACATAAAAGACCACCCTGCTTTCAATACAGAAACTGTATTAAAAACAGAGGGGTATTCTGGCAAAGGCACTACCTGTTGATAAAATGCACCGCTGTTTATTCTGGAATGGTGCAATTTACGACGATTAGTTATCCTGCATACTCCCTTAATAAGTAATAATAATAAGATCAGCATATGTTCTATTAATGCTTTTCGCTTCGTTAAAACTTCCATAAGCCAATAATTCTTTCGCCCTTTGAAACCTTTACCCCAGTTCTTTCGATATAGACCCACTTCACTGGCTCTTCGCCTCTTGTCCAACTAAGAACTATATTCTCATCAATCATATGATGCTCAGGATAATTGGCATTGTCTCTAGGACAATCCCACTTATAGGGCAAACTTAATATGGCATATTTTGCTATACGTTTGACTTCTTGAAAAGCTTCCGCTTGACTACCTACAAGATGTTCAAATACTTGTAATGCAATAAACAAATCGTATTTTTTATCTACTGGCCAAGGTATTTTTGTAGCATCATGCAAATATTCCATAGACTGTATCTCAGACGGTACACCCCATTTATCGATCTCTGGTTTTCTCATAATGTCAGAATTTTTAACCACAGTGAAAAGAGCTGGACCAAGCTCTAAAACGCTTACTGGTTTTATTTCGTTGACCATCTTTATTACTTCTTGAAAATAAGCCCATCTGCCTGAATAGTAATCCTCACGCGGTTTACTCAGTTCGCAAAAATCATCATAAGAAATGCACTCCATACAAACCCTCCTCGTCTATTAGTTAAATACTCTGTGCCGCTATTTGCCATAAAATAAAACCCGCCATCAGCCGTTTATCAACTGATGGTGGGTCTTCTGGTGCGGATAACAGGAGTTGAACCTGCACATCTTTGACAATACTAGAACCTGAATCTAGCGCGTCTGCCAATTCCGCCATATCCGCCTGCTTTACTATTTTAGTTAAAAATGCCCAACTAGTCAATAACTTTATTAAGCTAATTGGATCCTCATATCCTGTCGCTGCTCATTTTCCTCTTAAAAACAGATATAGCCAGAGCAAGTATGAGTCCCGCATATCCTATCACCCACCAAAGATGAGGCAGTATCTCTGCATAATTGCCGGCAACTGCGGCTTTTGCAGCATCTACAGCATGCGCAAAGGGAAGCAGGTAACTTATCTTCCTGAAAACTCCGCCTACAAGATCCAGATCGAACCATATCCCGCTCATCCATGCAGCCAGATTTGTGATTATGGAAGATATCCCCCCTACTGCCTTATCGTTCAGCAGTGATCCCATAAGCAGACCTATTCCTATGAAAAGCAATGCAACAGGGATAACAACAACTATGGCAAGCAGTATATTCACACTGAATGCCATTCCAAGGCAAAGAGCAACGGCATAGCAAAGGATCGTCTGCCCTAATGCTATCGGTAACATAGGCAGCATATATCCGGCAATGAAATCCGATGAAGTAAGGGGGGCTGCAAACAGCCTCATCAGGAAGGATGTGGTCCTGTCCTTGGCTATAAGGGTCCCGGAAAACAATGAAATGAATGAGAGCCCGAAAACCGTTATTCCCGGAGCGAGGCTGTCGATACCGAATAATTCCACCGGTATATTAGCTTGTATCGCGGAAAGCAGAAGCAATAATACAATAGGGAATCCTGCGCTGAAAAACATCATCAACGGATCGCGTAAGAGTTCTTTTATATTTCTGTTTGAAAAAGCTAGTATTTTCATTCTGCCACCTGCGATGCTATCGAAACGAATGCGTCCTCAAATTTATCTGTTCCTGTCTGCTCCATAAGCTCTTTTACCGTACCTACTGCTTTTAATTCACCTTCCGCCATTATCCCTATCCTGTCTGAAAGAGATTCCGCCTCTTCCATATAGTGTGTTGTAAGGATGATCGTCATTTTACCCTTTAATTTTTCTATAAATCGCCACAGTTCACGCCTTGCAAGCACATCAAGACCAAGCGTAGGTTCATCAAGATACAGTATTTCCGGATCCGAAATTAGCGCCATTGCTATGCTTAATCTGCGCTGCATCCCTCCTGATAATGTCTTGGATTTACTTTTTTCCACTTCTTTAAGGCTCAGTGATGAAAGCATCCTGTCCGCCTTCTCCTTGGCTTCCTTCGCATCACTGCCATAGATTTTAGCTATCAGTTCAAGGTTCTCCCTTGCTGTCAGATTCGCAGCTACAGCTGTTTCCTGAGGGGATACGTTCATTTTCTTCTTTATGTATTGAAGGTTGGCTTCAAGATCCTTGCCCAGGATGTTTATATGTCCGCTTGTAGGTTTTGACAGACCTGAAAGCATTTTGATCGTGGTGGTTTTACCTGCTCCGTTGACCCCAAGCAATGCAAAAAGCTCACCCTGTTCAATAGAAAGATCCAGCTTACTGACTGCAGATTTTCCCTTATACTTCTTTGTCAGTTCCTTTATCTCTATCGCGTGCATCCGTCATCCTCCTGTTCTTCCTTGGCATCTAATATGGATGCTGCGAATTTCTGCATCAGTGATTTTTTTACTATCGCTAACCCCTGGCGGTCATCACCTAAAAGAAGCAATGTATCTCCGGGATTTATATCAAATATTTTTCTGGCTTCACTTGGTATCACTATCTGACCCTTTTCCCCTACCCTGGCAGTCCATGCATATTTTCCTTTTGTATTCATTTTTGTGCCTCCCGTGGTATGAATTGTATAACTTGTATAACAAATTATACTTCCTCTATATTCTAAGTCAAGCCATATCATCAATTTATTTACATTTATTTCTTATTCACATACAATTCATACTCAGGAAGTAATATATACGAATTGCTATATGAAAGTGACGGATAGCCGATGTTAAAACTAACTGATATAAAAAAAAGCTATACTACAGGGGATTTCACGCAGGCCGCACTGAGCGGTGTTTCAGTATCATTCAGAAAGAATGAATTTGTAGCCATTCTTGGTCCCAGCGGTTCAGGAAAAACTACCTTATTGAATATCATAGGGGGACTCGACAGATATGACACCGGGGATCTGGTCATTAACGGAAGATCCACTAAAGGGTTCAAGGATAAGGAATGGGATGCTTACAGAAACAATTCAATAGGCTTCGTTTTTCAGACATATAATCTTATAGGGCATATAAGCGTAGTTAAAAACATAGAGCTGTCATTGACATTGAGCGGCATGTCAAAAGTGCAAAGAAGAAAAAAGGCTCTTGACACTCTACAGATGGTCGGCTTGAAGGAGCATGCAAAGAAAAAACCTTCCCAATTATCAGGCGGACAGATGCAGCGCGTGGCAATAGCAAGAGCCCTTGTAAACGATCCGGATATCATACTTGCAGATGAACCTACGGGAGCATTGGATACAGAAACGAGCATACAGATACTGGATCTCATAAAAGAGATCGCCAAAGACAAACTTGTCATCATGGTGACTCATAATACTGAAATAGCATATAAATACGCAAACCGTATCATAAAACTTCGGGACGGTGCCATCATAGGGGATACGAATCCCGCGACTGACGGGGAAGCCGCTTCGGTTTCCTACTCTCTTAAAAAGACCGCAATGAGTTTTTTCACTGCATTAAGTCTTTCATTCAACAATATACTGACGAAGAAAGGCCGTACTATTCTGACAGCATTCGCATCGAGTATAGGGATAATAGGGATCGCTCTTATCCTCTCCCTTTCAAATGGATTCGATAAACAGGTAACGAATTTTGAGGAGAATACCATGTCCGCTTATCCATTGATGATAACAAAAACATCAATGAATGTAAGTATAGAGCACTTTCAGACGATGCGTGATGAATACCTGCTGGGTTCAAAAGATTCATATCCTTCCACGCAGGCAATTTATCCGTATGATCCTTCAGAGAGCACAGTCACCCATAAAAACAATATCACTGATGAATATGTCAGCTATGTAGAACAAATAGATCCGACCTTGGTTTCCGGCCTTCAGTACTCACGCGCAATTAACCTGAATCTGATGATAAAAGACGATGATACCGTTAAGATACTGAGCACTTCCGACATCAACTTTTCAGTGATCGCAAAAAAACTGAATGCTGAAAGTATAGGCATCGTAGAAGAAAACTATGACCTTCTCTCAGGTTCTTATCCTTCATCAAAGAATGATCTTGTTCTTGTTGTAGATGAAAAGAACAGGGTAAAGATACAGGTGCTGGAAGCCTTGGGTTTTGATACTTCAGCAGAAACCATAGCGTTTGCTGATATCCTGGGTCTTCAGTTGAAACTGGCAATGAATGATGATCTGTATCAGGCGCTGGACGGATATTTCATTTTCAATACTGATTACAATGCCATATACGACAGTGGAAATTCATTGACTCTTACAATATGCGGGATCATCAGGGAGAAAGAGGATGCTACAATGCCTCTTTTGAATGCGGGCGTCGCTTATACCGATGATCTTGTAGAATATGTTCTGGAAAATGCAAAGACATCAGAAGTCGTATTGAAACAGCAGGAAGAGGATTATAACGTTTTTGGCGTGCTTGGTCCGTCTTCGACTCTGGCGATGTTGGATAAGGATACGCTTCTTACGATGCTGGGAGCTACCGCGGTCCCATATGCAATAAGCATATATCCCGCTGATTTTGACGCAAAGGATGAAATACTTGCTTATCTTGATGCATACAATGCAAAACAGGATAATGCTGATGATGAGATCTTATATACTGACTATGCGGAAATGATCACAAATCTTTCCGGAAGTATAATGGATGCCATCACATATGTTCTTATAGCCTTTTCTTCTATCTCACTGATCGTTTCAGTCATTATGATAGCAATAATAACATATATCTCAGTACTTGAAAGAACAAAGGAAATAGGTGTTCTAAGAGCTTTGGGAGCAAGGAAGAAGGACATCACCAGGGTGTTCAATGCGGAGACATTTATAATAGGACTGTGTTCAGGTTTTATGGGGATCGGGATCGCAAGGCTTCTTATCATACCAACTAACATGATATTGAAGAATCTCACCGATCTTGACAGTGTTGCGATAATGAATCCGTTGCATGCGATCTTACTGGTAGTTATAAGCGTTACTCTTACGGTATTTGGAGGTTTTATACCTGCAAAAATGGCTTCAAAGAAGGATCCCGTGGAAGCATTGAGAACAGAATGATGTGAAATAATAATTCACGGAAATTTAACATCTTGTTCATAGTTTTTTCATACTTGATGAATATAATCTATTTATATCAATAGAAGC
>JBAYNV010000117.1:0-6862 GCA_041678685.1 Clostridia bacterium | reverse complement strand
CAATATGGGATTTAAGAAAATACTCGAGGAAAACGGTATGCGCTTCACGTTCCATACTGACGGCGGTTCGCACGACTGGGAACGCTGGAACGAACAGATAGCATTGTTCCTGAACGAATTCGCTCAATAACACAATGGTAGAGAAATTACCGCTGATATTTATTATAATCTCAACGGCATTATTCATATCGGTACCTTCGATACCCTTCGTGATCCTTTTCATTAAGAAAGGGCACAGGACGCTTCTTTTAGGCTGCCTTTGCTTTCTTATTTTCGGGATAATACTTACGAATCTGTTTATATATCTGCTTTTCCTTATACCCGGATTTGAAGCATTTTTAAAAAAGAGCGATGCGGTATATGCCATATCCATATCACTGGTCACATGCGCGATCCATATGATAGTGAGGACCTATATCGTCAGAAGAGAGCATAATATCGATGCCCTGGAATTTGCAGCAGGTGAAACATTACTGCAGTGTATATACATAGGTATACCAACAATCGTGTTAGATCTTATATATTCCCTTATGATCAACTGGGGAGGAGTACAGTATATAGGGGTGACTGAAAGTATAAGACCTGTGGTCGATGCGCTTGTAAACGAGCCTTATACGGAATATCTCACAGACTGTATGTATCCTATCTGGATACTGTCCGTTAATTTTGCCTCGATGTATTTTCACTTAAGGGAAAAAGGTAATATATCATATGCGGAGTCACTTTTTATAGAATTTATTTCTTTGACCGTATATACATATCTGAGCATAAAAAACATGGATATCCTGAATGTTTCCACTATGGCGATACCTGTTGTTTTCGCTTTGTTCATATACATAGCAATGAACAAGAAGAAGCACTGGCATGTCCATATTACGGATATATCAGATAACTAAGGTATCCTCACCTTTATGTAACAACTGATGATATTATTACTTTGTTCGATAATTATACTATTGAACGGATACAGCACACAGATGACTGCTGTTTTTTCAGGAAAAGGCAGAACAGTAAACATTATTTCATATCTGCAAATCTAAAATCAAAATGAGCATAAGGTATAATATAGGTGAACAGGAGGAACCTGTATGAAAAAATATCTGCGAACAGAAAAATACGATAACGAATGGATCAGTAAAAACTGGATGGGGCCTAATCCGCTGTGGCTGCTTGAGGAACTATGCGAACATATTGATCTGAAACCTGGTATGAAAGTTCTGGATATGGGTTGCGGGAAAGGCCTGACTTCAGTATTTCTGGCGAAAGAATTCGGTGTAACGGTATTTGCCAACGACTTGTGGATCAGCGCAACGGAAAACCTCCAGCGCTTTCAAAATGCCGGTGTAGCTGACCTGGTATTTCCCATACATGCAGAAGCCCATGCTCTGCCATATGCCGATGGATTCTTCGACGCTGCAATCTCAATAGACAGCTACGAATATTATGGAGCGGATGAAACGTATTTCCCCTGCATATACTCAAAGCTGGTAAAACCAAACGGTCAATTCGGCATTGTGGTTCCGGGTCTGACAAAGGAATTTGATAAAGGTTATCCGGATACGCTTAAGGAGCATTGGCAAGGTGATATGTTCAGCTTTCACAGCAAGAACTGGTGGAAGCATCTTTGGGAGAAGACCGGAATTGTTGACATCACGGCTTGCTATGATATGGAGGAACCTAAAGAAATATGGTATCCGTGGGCGAAATGGGCAAAGGATAATCTTGGCTTTATCGATGTGGAGTTTCTGAATTCCGATACCAATAATGATATTTCACTGATCGTCATGAGTGCCATTAAGAAAGCGGCTCCCCAGTAAAGTGATTTATCTTTGGTAGTAGATATGGAAAACGAAGGGTTCCTTATGATTACTATTACAGTAAATGTAATGTAGAAGATTACAATGCTGTAGGCAAACACTTTAGTAAGAATCAAAGTCAAACAGGCTCATGTTATTACTATAGGTCAATTGAAAAAGTAAATTCCAGTTTGCAAAAGTTACTTCCACTTCCAATATTTCTGGGGGTAGAGATTAATTTTTCAATTAAGGTTTTGCCGTATGTGGCAGAAAATATGAAATGATATATTTACAAAAGAAAAAAAGATGTTATAATGATTTTATATAAATGCCACTTGTGGCAAAAATATAAAACGAGGTTCAAATAAATGGAAATCAAGAGAGATATTTATTTAAACAGATTAATAAACCGTAGAGGAAACGGTTTCGTAAAAGTCATTACTGGTATCAGAAGATGCGGCAAGTCATATCTACTGAATAACATATTTTATGATTACCTGATTAAGTCAGGTGTACCTGCGGATCATATTCTCTTGTTCGCTTTTGATTCCGCGGATGATTTATTGAAAATTGGAGAGGACCCGCTTCTGTTTGACAATGAAAAGACTGAAAGAAAGGCAGACCCAAAAAAACTTTTAAAGTATTTGGAAAAGCAGATTTCGGACAATGAAATGTATTATCTGCTTCTTGATGAAGTGCAAAATCTTGCAGCATTTGAATCTGTATTGAATAGTTTTTTACGAAAAAAGAACTTGGATTTGTACGTAACTGGCAGTAATTCAAGGTTTTTATCGAAAGATATCTTAACCGAATTTGCGGGAAGAGGCGATGAGATCCATATTTTACCGTTATCCTTTTTTGAATTTTTTGGAGCATATGATGGAAGTGAAATAGAAGCCTATGATGATTACTCCGTCTATGGCGGCCTTCCCGCAGTGGCTCTAATGAAAAACGTGGAACAGAAGACTGCTTATCTGTCAACGCAAATGGATAATGTATATTTGCGTGATATTATAAAGCGTTATAATCTGCAATCTGATAATGTAATTGGTGAACTATTGGATGTAATATCTTCAGGAATATCAGCACTTACTAATCCAAGGAAATTATCGGCAACTTTTACGTCAGTAAAGCAATCAAAAATAAGTGAAGCAACCATAGATAAGTATATAGAACATATGGAAGATGCTTTTATGATTAACCGGGTTAAGCGATTCGATGTTAAGGGAAGGAAGTATATAGGGACTCCATATAAAATTTATTTTGAAGATGTAGGACTTCGTAATGCCAGATTAAACTTCAGACAGATTGAGGAGCCTCATATAATGGAGAATATTATATATAATGAGCTTCGTTATCGTGGGTATAACGTGGATGTGGGAGTGGTGGAATCAAGAGAAAGGGATAAATCCGGTAAGGAATTAAGAAAACAGTTGGAAATTGATTTTATCGCAACGCAGGGAAGTAAAAAGTACTATATCCAATCTGCATATGCAATTCCTGATGAGGTGAAATATGCACAAGAAATAAAATCATTTGATAAAGTAAGTGACTCATTTAAAAAGATAATCCTTGTTGATAAAAGTATGAAAATAAGAAGAGATGACAATGGATATGTGATGATGGGGGTTAAAGAGTTTTTACTTGATCCAAATAGCTTGGAAAACTGATGAAGGGAAATTCCGATTTATGAAAGACTTATATGAAAAATTCGCTTATGACTACGACGAATTTGGCCCAATAGATGAGTACTTAGGTGATGAAAAAACTTTTCTAAATAAAATCTTCACTAAGAATGGAGTTAATGACGTTTTAGACTGTGCATGTGGGACAGGGCAGCACATTTTTATGCTGGCTCAGTCCGGTTACAATATGCGGGGATCAGATTATTCACGATCCATGCTTGAGGTTGCACACAGAAATTTACAAAAGAGAAATTATGATATCCCATTATACCAATGCGATTTCCGTTATTTAGAGCAGAAGTTTGACATGACATTCGATGCAATTGTTTGTCTTACAACAGCATTGCCACATTTACACACAGATGAGGATTTACTGACAGCTCTTAAATCCATGAAAAGCAGATTGAATAAAAACGGATTATTAGTGTTAACACAGGGAACAACACATTTCACACTGACTTTACCTTCAATTGAAGTTGTTGTTAATCGACCTGACTTTTCACGGATTTTTGTCAAGGAGCATGATGATCAGTTTCAAACGATTCATATACTAGACTTATTCCATAGCTTAAACCGTTTGGAAAGCAACCAATACGACATTGTCTACAGGATACTCCTTGATGAAGATTACAAGAGGCTGCTTTCACAAGCAGGATTTCCCAATATACATTGTTACGGTGACTATGATATGAATGAATATAACAAAAACAGTAAGCGCTTGATCGTTGTTGCTGATGCATAGTTTGTAACCAATAATATTATAGGTATTAAACTGATTTATTAATATAAATGAGAAGAGTATCAATGGAAGCAAAAACAGTATGTTGTTTACGCTGTACCTATTTGTTACTTTTTATATATCTGGTATTGCAATTGATTTTTAATGGCTATATGCTTTGATTCATGAATATCCTTAACAATACTATAGAGGTTTAGAATGATTGTAAAGAAACCAAAATTTGAACAACTGCACAGATATGTGGAACTAAGCTCAGGAAACGAGCAGAATATTTGTGAGATAACAGCTATAAAAAACGGAGAAGTAATCTATGAGGACTACTGGCATGGATACCAGCATGGTGATACGCTGAATACCATGTCGGTCACCAAGAGCGTCATGGCTCTTCTGACCGGAATTGCTATCGACAAGGGTCACATAAAGAGTGTTGATCAAAGGGTTTTGGAGTTTTTTCCTGACTATAAGGTCAAGCGAGGGGAAAAGACGATATATAATGTCACACTCCGTCACCTCCTCACTATGACCGCCCCATATAAGTACAGATCTGAACCGTGGACAAGGGTCTGCACATCCGATGACTGGACAAAAGCAGCTCTTGATATTCTGGGTGGAAGAAACGGAATCACAGGCGAGTTCAAGTATGCGACTCTTGGAATTCAGATACTGTCAGGCGTGATAATAAATGCAAGCGGAATGAAGATGATTGATTTTGCCAATACTTATCTCTTTGAACCGCTTGGTATTCCAAGCCATAAGAATGCGGACTGCAGTACGAAGGAGGAGCAGTTTGATTTTCTTATGTCTAAGGAACCGAAAGGCAATGTATGGTTTGCTGACCCTAAGAGAGCAAATACTGCCGGTTGGGGGCTTGCGCTGTCAGCCAACGATCTTGCATCAATAGGTCTTATGTGTCTTCAGAAAGGGATATATAACGGAAAAAGGATCGTATCTGCAGAATGGATCGATGCGGTCTCGACTCCGTATATCAGTCTGGATGAAAAGTTCGGGAATATGTCATACGGTTTCCTCTGGTGGATAATAAACGCAAATAAACGCAACTATGCCGCTATAGGGGACGGAGGGAATATAATCTACGTCAATACGGAAAAAGGTATCTGCGTCGGTATTGCAGGCACTTTCAAGCCAAGGATATTTGACCGGGTCCAGTTCATTCAGAAGTATATTGAACCGCTGCTTTGAAAATGGAAACAGCTATTTATGATATATATTTGTTGCATTAATTACTTTTCAACAAATATATGAACGGATCATACAGTAAATAAAGGAGTCAAACCATGAATGAGATAATGAATTGGCTGCTTGACGGTGATGTTGCAATCCAGTATATGACGCATAAGCATATATTACACTCTGATCAGGCGGTACTTGATCAGTTACAGAATCGTATTGCAACAGAAGGATTCGGTAAGAAATTTCTATCCTGCAGAAGCGAAAACGGTCATTGGGGATTACACTATTATCAGCCGAAATGGACATCAACGCATTATACTCTGCTGGATTTGAAAAACCTATGTATATCTGAATCCCTGGAACCTTGCCGGGAGATGGTTATACGGATGTTAAAAGAGTGTATGAATTCTGACGGTGGAGTAAATCTTTCGAAATATGAGCATCCCAGTGACATATGTGTAGATGGTATGGTATTGAATTATGCTTCATATTTCTGTGCAGATGATCCACATGTCATCAGGTTAGCTGAGCATCTTGTTTCCGTTCAAAAAACTGACGGCGGATTTACCTGGGATATCCTTTCAGAAAAAGGAGATCCTCATACGACAATCTGTGTGCTTGAAGGATTAGGGCAATTCAATGCTTCTGTGCCCGGGCACGGACTTACTGAAATTGAAAAAGTGAAAAAGAAAGCTGTTGAATTTTTGTTGTCCAATAAGCTTTTCATTGATGACGCTGATAAAAGGTATAGAAAACTTTCATATCCGTATCGTTATCGTTATGATCTTCTACGGGTATTGGAATATTTTTCTGATCAGCATATTTCTTATGATGGCAGGATGCAGCCGGCAATTGACTGGTTATATGCAAAAAGAAGGGTTGACGGTTTATGGTATATGGAAAATCAGCATAAAGGTAATGTACATTTTCAGATGGAGAAATTGGGGAAACCCAGCAGATATATAACCTCAAAAGCATTGTATATATGCAGATATTTTGGGACTTTATCATAACTGGCTCACCATGTTATATAGATGAACATATGGAAGCAAGTTATCTGTTTTACGGTTCTTTACTTCTTTCCGTGAAAAGTTACAATGGGAAGGGCTGCGGATAAGTTAGCTGAAGTTTCCCAACACATAAAAATATCGCTGTCCTGCTTATCTTCAATGCCTTCCTCGACTATGGCGCATCTGTAACTTTTATCCCGTGCTCCTCGCATTCCACCCTTGGCCTCCTGCAGTGTATGTAGCATGGGTAAAGAACCACGTCCGCATGCCTCCATATCCGTTCCTCATCCTCATTGTCATATCTTTTGCACATCTTGCGGCATTCGGGACACGGGTACTTTGAGGTCTTCTTTGCTTCTATATACACATGCACGCTCTTATCCTTCTCGTTGAATTCTGCTCTGATTACTTTCCAAGGCTCTTTCAAGCCTATTGATCTTT
>JBAYNV010000116.1:0-6871 GCA_041678685.1 Clostridia bacterium | reverse complement strand
GATCCAGCCAGCTGTCACAGTTCATGGATCAGCCTAACCCTCTTGCAGAGATAACTCACAAGAGAAGGCTGTCAGCATTGGGACCAGGCGGATTGAGCAGGGAGAGAGCTAACTTTGAAGTACGTGACGTTCACTATACCCACTACGGCAGAATGTGCCCGATAGAGACTCCTGAAGGACCTAACATCGGACTTATAGCATCCTTAAGCACATATGCAAGGATAAACGAATATGGCTTTATTGAAACACCATACAGAAAAGTAAACAAAGCTACCCATGTCGTTACGGAAAAGATAGATTATCTTACAGCTGACGAAGAGGATAATTATGTTGTAGCCCAGGCGAACTCAGAACTTTCTGATGAAGGGAAATTCGTACAGCCTAAAGCAAGCTGCAGATACAGAAACCTGAAAGTCATGAGGGATTCCTCCACTGTGGATTACATGGATGTTTCTCCCAAACAGCTCGTATCTGTTGCAACAAGCATGATACCTTTCCTGGAAAATGATGATGCCAACAGAGCGCTGATGGGATCAAACATGCAGCGTCAGGCAGTTCCGCTCATCAAACCTGAAGCTCCTATCGTAGCAACAGGCATGGAATACAAAGTTGCCACAGACTCAGGCGTGTGCACATTGGTGAAACGTTCCGGTATCGTTGAGAGCGTAAATGCCGATAAAGTCATTATCGCATGTGATAACGGTGAAAAAGATACATACAAATTAGTTAAATACAAGAGAAGCAATCAGGGTACCTGCATAAATCAGAAAGTCGTTGCCATAAAGGGCGAAAGAATGGAACCGGGCGATGTCATCGCAGACGGACCGTCTACCGATAACGGCGAGCTTTCATTAGGCAAGAACATCCTGATCGGATTCATGACCTGGGAAGGTTATAACTACGAGGATGCTATCCTGATAAGTGAAAGACTTGTCATGGAGGATGTCTTCACTTCGATCCATATCGAAGAGTATGACCTTGAAGCCAGAGATACCAAACTCGGACCTGAAGATATAACAAGAGACATCCCGAACATAGGTGATGAAGCGCTGAAGGACCTTGATGAAAGAGGTATCATACGTATAGGCGCCGAAGTCAGATCGGGAGATATCCTTGTAGGTAAAGTCACTCCTAAGGGTGAAACCGAACTGACTCCTGAAGAAAGGCTTTTAAGAGCGATATTCGGAGAAAAGTCAAGGGATGTAAGAGATACTTCACTTAGGGTACCTCACGGCGAATCAGGCATAATCGTTGACGTAAAGATATTCACAAAGGATAACGGAGACGACTTAAGTCCCGGCGTCAATCAGGTAGTCAGAGTATTTATAGCTCAGAAGAGAAAGATCGCAGTAGGAGATAAAATGGCAGGACGTCATGGCAATAAGGGTGTTATTTCCCGTGTATTGCCTGAAGCAGACATGCCATTCCTTCCTGACGGTACTCCATTGGAGATAGTACTTAATCCTCTGGGAGTTCCTTCACGTATGAATATCGGGCAGGTGCTTGAAGTTCATCTTGGATATGCCGCAAAGGCACTCAAGTGGAAGATCGCAACGCCTGTATTCGATGGCGCATCCGAGGCTGATATAAGATTATGTCTGAAAGACGCAGGATTGGCTGAAGACGGAAAGACTATCCTATATGATGGAAGGACCGGAGAGCCTTTTGATAACAGAGTCACAGTCGGATATATGTACATGCTTAAACTGCATCATCTTGTTGATGATAAGATACATGCACGTTCGACAGGCCCATATTCGCTGGTCACACAGCAGCCTCTCGGAGGTAAAGCACAGTTCGGAGGACAGCGTTTCGGTGAAATGGAAGTCTGGGCTCTGGAAGCATATGGCGCCGCTTATACCTTACAGGAAATACTTACAGTTAAATCCGATGACGTTGTCGGAAGAGTAAAGACTTACGAAGCCATAGTTAAAGGCGAGAACATTCCTAAACCGGGTATCCCTGAATCATTTAAGGTACTTGTCAAGGAATTGCAGAGCCTTGCATTGGATGTCAAGATCCTGAAAGCAGACAGGAGCGAAGTAGTATTGAGAGACGGCAGCGAAGATGATGTACCGAGACTTGATATCAACATATCAGGAACAGAGGATTACAGCATGGACAATGATGAGCTGTTCAATATGGAACTGGCCAACAGCGAAAAGGATATCGAGGATGAGGATGAAGACGAAGAAGTCCTTCCTGATGAGATCGCCGGAATGCTGTTGAAAGATTCTGATGAACCGGATGACGCTGGTGAGGATTATTCGAAAATATCCGATTTGAACGATATAGTTGTTGAAGACAACATGGGAGAGTAGAGAATGCAGGATTACGCAAATTTTGATATGATAAAAATCGGTTTAGCATCTCCTGAAATGATCAGAGAATGGTCACACGGGGAAGTTAAAAAACCTGAAACGATCAACTACAGAACATTAAAGCCTGAAGCCGGCGGTCTGTTCTGCGAAAGGATTTTCGGACCTACAAAGGACTGGGAATGCCATTGCGGAAAATACAAGAGAGTCAGACACAAGGGTATCATCTGTGACCGTTGCGGAGTGGAAATAACAAAGAGCAAAGTCAGAAGGGAACGTATGGGACACATCGAACTTGCTGCCCCTGTTTCTCACATCTGGTATTTCAGAGGTATCCCAAGCAGACTGGGTCTCGTACTTGATATGAGTCCAAGAGCTCTCGAAAGGATACTGTACTTCAATTCATATGTCGTATTGGATCCGGGCGAAGTCCTTCTAAATGATAAACCTCTTGTCGAAAAAGATCTCCTTACGGAAATGCAGTACAGGGAACTGGTCGACAAGTTCGGTAAAAATTCCTTTAAGGCACAAATGGGCGCGGAAGCCGTAAAAACACTGCTCCAGAGGATAGATGTCGAAAAAGACTGTAGCGATCTTAAAGAGGAACTGCACACCAGCACCGGGCAGAAGAGGGGCAGGATAATAAAGAGGCTCGAAGCTCTTGAATCATTCAGGATATCCGGAAACAAACCGGAATGGATGATTTTGAGCGTAATACCTGTTATTCCACCGGATCTTCGTCCTATGGTACAGCTCGACGGCGGCAGATTTGCCACATCGGATCTGAACGACCTTTATAGAAGAGTAATAAACAGAAACAACAGATTAAAGAGACTGCTTGAACTCACAGCTCCGGATATCATAGTAAGAAATGAGAAGAGGATGCTGCAGGAAGCAGTGGATGCCCTTATAACCGACGGAAGAAAAGGCAAACCCGTAGTTGGACCCGGAAACAGACCCTTAAAGTCATTATCCGATATGTTACGCGGAAAACAGGGAAGATTCAGACAGAACCTGTTAGGCAAGAGAGTTGACTATTCCGGCCGTTCCGTTATCGTCTGCGGACCTGAACTTAAGATGTATCAGTGCGGTCTTCCTAAGGAAATGGCTCTTGAACTGTTCAAACCTTTCGTTATGAAGCGTCTTGTACAGGATAAATATGCACAGAATATAAAGAGTGCAAAGAAGATGGTCGAAAGAGTACGCCATGAAGTGTGGGATATTCTCGAAGAGGTCATCAAAGACCATCCGGTATTGCTCAACAGGGCGCCAACGCTTCACAGGCTTGGTATCCAGGCATTCGAACCTGTACTGGTCGAAGGAAGAGCTATAAAGCTCCATCCTCTAGCATGTACTGCATACAACGCTGACTTCGACGGAGACCAGATGGCAGTTCATGTACCGCTTTCTCTTGAAGCTCAGGCAGAAGCAAGGACACTTATGCTAGCATGCAACAACCTGCTGGCTCCTAAGGATGGCAAGCCCATAACCGTTCCTACACAGGATATGGTTTTGGGAGGCTATTACCTTACAATTGCTAAAGACGGTGAAAAAGGCGAAGGCAGGATATTCAAGGATGTTGACGAAATAACGCTTGCATTGAACGAAAAATCCATAACCTTACACTCCAAGATCAAACTCAGAGTGGAAAGGGAAATTGACGGCAAAATGGTAAGGCATCTTATAAATGTCACAGCCGGCAAGGTAATATTCAATGATTCGATACCTCAGGACCTGGGCTTTGTTGACAGAACGGATCCCAATACGATGTTCGATCTGGAAATAGATCAGATGGTCGGCAAAAAAGACCTGTCCAAGATCATTGACAGATGTATCACAAAACATGGTATTTCCAGGACTGCTGAAGTTTTGGATAAGATAAAATCGACCGGATACAAATATTCAACTCAGGGTGCTATATCGATATCGGTAAGCGATATGATAGTTCCTGAAGCTAAACAGGATATACTTGATGAAACAGACAAGAAGGTCGACAAGGTCACCAAAGATTTCAGAAGAGGGCTTATAACCGATGAAGAAAGACATGATCAGGTAGTCAAACTGTGGAGAGATGCCACGGATGCTGTAACTAAAAAACTGATGGATGGTCTTGATGCGTTCAATCCTCTTAATATAATGAGCAGATCAGGCGCAAGAGGAGATATGAACCAGATCAAACAGCTGGCCGGCATGAGAGGCCTTATGTTTGATACAGCAGGAAAGACGATAGAGATCCCGATCAAATCGAACTTCCGTGAAGGCCTTAATGTTCTGGAATTCTTCATATCCAGTAACGGTGCAAGAAAAGGTCTTGCCGATACAGCGTTAAGAACAGCTGACTCAGGTTACCTTACAAGACGTCTGGTCGATGTAAGCCAGGACGTTATAGTCAAGGAAGATGACTGCGGTTCAACAGGCGATATATTAGTTTATGATGTAGTTGACAGCGGAGAGATCGTTGTCGGCTTGAAAGAAAGGATATACGGCCGTTTCGTTGTACAGCCTGTTATAGATCCGAAAGACGGAAGCGTGATAGTTCCAGCCGGAGGATATATAGGAGCTGAGGAAACAAGAAGGATACTTGATGCAGGCATCAAACAGGTATATGTAAGATCGGTCCTTACCTGCAAAGCAAAGAAGGGTGTATGCGCAAAGTGCTATGGCATAAACCTGTCCTCAAGCAAACCGGTAAATATCGGTGAAGCAGTCGGTATAATCGCAGCTCAGTCCATCGGTGAACCGGGCACGCAGCTTACAATGAGAACATTCCATACGGGCGGTATCGCAGGCGAAGATATAACACAGGGCCTGCCGCGTGTAGAGGAACTTTTCGAAGCAAGAAAACCAAAAGGACTGGCAATCATAGCTGAGAGCGAAGGCAATGTCACGATCAATGAAACCAAGAAACGCCGTGAAGTCGTGATACAGGGACAGGAAGAAGCTCATACTTATGTAATACCTTACGGTTCAAGATTATCCGTCACCGACGGGCAGCGCGTAGAAAAGGGCGATAAGATCACTGAAGGTTCGGAGAATCCTCATGATATATTGAGGATCAAAGGCATCGACGGTGTTCACAGGTATATCGCATGCGAAGTTCAGAAGGTATATAAATTACAGGGTATCGATATAAACGATAAGCATATCGAAATAATCGTCAAGCAGATGCTTCGTAAAATGAAGGTCGAGGATTGCGGTGATACATCGCTTATCCCGGGAAGCTATTGCGACATGAACGCATTTGAAGAAGCAAACGCAGCCGCTTTTGAAAAAGGCCTTGATCCTGCTATAGGAGAGAGAGTGCTTCTTGGTATCAGTAAAGCATCGCTGGCAACTGAATCGTTCCTGTCAGCGGCATCATTCCAGGAGACGACCCGTGTACTGACTGAAGCTTCAATAAAAGGCAAGACCGACTACCTGATAGGACTGAAGGAAAATGTTATCATAGGTAAACTTATCCCTGCCGGTACCGGCATGGATGCTTATAAAGATCCTATCCTTGAGATGGACCCGACAGACGATGACGAAGAGGAACTCGACACCAACGATGATGAACTTGATTTGTTTTCAAGTGATGACAAAGCAGTTATGGAAGATGATGACGATGAACTTGACGAAACCGAAATCGGAGAGTATGATGATAAAGGCCCAAACGGGGAAACCTTGGAAAACGAAGTTGAGGAAGTAAAACCGGAGGAAGAAGGGGTTTAGGCATATGGATCAGGAAAAGAAAGTCATCGGCCTCAAGCAGTCTATGAGAGCCATTGAAAGAGGGAGCGCCTCTTATGTATATATTGCAAAGAATGCAAAAAATACACTTATCCAACCTGTGATAGATATGTGCCAGGAAAAGGGCATTGAAATACACTATACCGAGAACAAAAAGGAGCTGGGGCTTTCAAATGGGATCGGTGTGGCAGCGGCGGTTGTTTGTATTTTGAAATAAAATATAAATATTTAATGAAAGGAGGAAAGAAATGCCAACATTCAATCAATTAGTTAACAATGGGAGACATGCAGCAAAGAGAAAATCTTTATCACCTGCTTTGCAGAAGAGCATGAACTCCATCAAGAAGAGGAACGTGGATCTTTCATGTCCCCAAAAAAGAGGAGTATGTACAGTAGTAAAGACAAACACTCCTAAAAAGCCTAACTCTGCATTAAGAAAGATCGCAAGAGTAAGACTGACAAACGGTTATGAAGTGACTTCATATATTCCGGGCGTAGGCCATAATCTTCAGGAACACAGTGTTGTTCTCATAAGAGGCGGCAGGGTCAAAGACCTTCCTGGCGTAAGATATCACATAATCAGAGGAACATTGGACACACAGGGAGTTGCCGGCAGAAAGCAGGGCAGATCCAAGTATGGAGCAAAAAAAGGTAAATAACGTACATTAAAGTGCTGGTACGATTACATATGTCTTAAGACTAGGATATGTACCACACTCACAACTGAACATAGTTGAGTACCTATGAAAAATTATTATTAAGGAGGGAAGACAAGTGCCAAGAAAAGGACATATTCCGAGGAGAGAAGTGCTGCCTGATCCGGT
>JBAYNV010000115.1:0-6977 GCA_041678685.1 Clostridia bacterium | reverse complement strand
TTACTTTCGGTAATGACCCACTCTTCCTTTAAAACCTTCTCAATGAATATTTTTGCAATTTCAGGGTCAAAATATGTCCCGGAACATCTCCTTATCTCTTCTACGGTTTCCTTTTTACTGAGCTGCTTTCGATAACTCCTGTTACTGGTCATCGCATCGTAAGCGTCAGCGACGGATATAATTCTGGTTTCGAGAGATATTTCTTCACCTTTAAGTCCATTTGGGTACCCTTTTCCGTCCCATCTTTCATGATGCTCAAGAATAAATTGCGCCAATTTTGAAAATTCCTTTATTGAGCTCAGTATACGCCAGCCTACCTCAGGGTGTGTTTTTATCTCTTTCCATTCGTTGTCGCTCAGGCTTCCTTCTTTGTTAAGAATTTTTTCATCAATACCGATTTTACCTATATCATGAACAAGCCCGGCTATTCTTATCTGATTGATATCATCCTTTTCAAGGTCCATTTTTGATGCGATAACTTCACAGATCCTGCTCACTCTTCTTGAATGCAGCGACTCTCTGTTGCTTTTTTCAAAAAGCGTATTCATGATAATATCGATGGTTTTACTCCTCGTACTTGAACGCTCATATAGTTTATGCCTATACATATGATTTTCTGCGTTTGCTAAAATGTCCGTAATTTTTTGTTCATTTTCTTTCTTTGTATCATACCCGAATGAAATGGACAGTTGTATACGCCCGACTTTTTCTTTTGATGCCAGATCCTCTATGTGTTTAATTATCTGCATTGCCTGAGTAGTATCTGTTTTTGGTAATATTACAACAAATTCATCCCCTCCGAATCTGGTGATAATGTCGCTTGCCCGGCACACTTTTTTAATTATTTCTGCTGTCTTCTTAAGAAACTTATCCCCAGCGGTATGCCCAAAAGAATCATTGATAAGTTTTAACCCGTTTATATCGCCCATTATAATTGACAGGGGAAGGCTGCTTTCCGTGTCCAGCCTGCTAAGCTCTTCCTCAAAAAATCTGCGGTTATATACCTCTGTAAGCATGTCGTGATAACTCATGTATATGAGCTCGTCTTCCGCTTTTTTCCTGTCAGTGATGTCTTTTACAAAACCCAGGAAGCGGTGCTCATTAAGTTTTACAGCATCAACGCTCCACCACCTCGTAGAACCGTTTTTATGTTTATATTGAAATTCCCCTCTCGATAAACCTGTTTCTATTAGCTTCCTGAAATGATTTTTCCCCGTTACTTTGGATTCTTCGGTTATCATATCCTTTATGTTCATTTCCAAAAGCTCATCTTTGCTGTACCCTGTTATTTCTGATGCGGCTTTATTGACTTCGATATACTTTCCGTTTTCGTCAGAGACAAAAACTCCGTCAGGTGCGTTTTCTATGTAACTGCTGTATTTGTTTTCACTTTTCTTCAGTGCATCTTCAGCCTGCTTACGCTCTGTAATATCGTTGCCCGCACTGAGTAAGGCAATAATGTTCCCCGCCGCGTCGCGTAAGATAGTGTTGTGCCATGAGATAAGCCGTTCCTCACCGCTTCCTGTGATGATGGGGTTCTCGAAAAAATTCACGGCCTCTGTTTCACCCTTTATTATCTTTTTAAATACACGCGTTATTTCCCTGACACTGGATCGCGGTATAAAATTATCGATCCAATTCTTTCCGATAACATCCTTTTCTTCGAGTCCCAGTATCTGACATCCTTTTTCATTTATCGACGTTATCATACCGGTCCTGTCGATCACAACAAACATGATGCCGGCGGTGTTAAAGTACATCTTTACAAGGTCGCGTTCGCGGTTGATCTCACCCTCCAACCGTTTGCGTTGTGTAATATCACGAATAAAGCCACCAACGCCGATTTTATCGTTCATCAGCACGACAGGGAATTTAGTTGTTTCGAATACTCTGTCTCCGACTGTTTCTTCGGAAGTATATGCGGCTTTTGTCGATATAGCTATAATGTCCGCCTTCTGACATTGCTCTGCCACTTCTTTGGGCATAAGCTCAAAATCGGTTTTCCCGATTACCTCGTCGTTTGATTTATCGAAGAACTCAGTCAGTTTCTTATTTGCTACTATATGCCTGAATTTATCATCTTTTAAGAATATCATATCCGTGCTTGAGTCAATGAATAAACGATTACGGTTTTCGCTTTCTCTTCTTAGTGCGATCTCTTCTTCCAATTTGAGCGTCCTCGTGTGGACAGCATCTTCAAGATTTTCGATTTTCTTACTGATAAGTTTGTTTCGCTCTTTAATTTTAACCATAGCCTTTAATTGAGTCGCTAATATTATGTCATCAAGCGGCTTTATAAGAAATGCCTCCGCTCCTGCCTTAATCGCTTTTATGTGCAATTGCCGATCAGTATTCATATCAGTGATGAATAAAACAGGAGTCATCAGTAATGAATTATTTTTCTTTATAATTTTGCTTACTTCCGCGCCATAATCTTCAACCATATAAATATCCATCACGATCACGTCAGGCTCTTTTTCCTTCGCAAGTTCGATACCCCGCGATCCGCTTGAGGCTGTAAACACTTCGGTTCCGGGAATCACTTTTTCAACAAATAATATAAATGATGCTAAGCTGTCCGGATCTTTATCTATGACTACGATTTTTAATTTTTTATCTTCCATAATGACTTCTCCTGAAAGTATGAAATTTACCCGCTTGTCCCAAAATATATATATTGTTTTCGGCTTATCCTGCTATTTCCTTATAAAGATTTTTATGGAATCTGTCAGCCAAAAACATTTAGTAAGTGAATTGTAAAAGAACATTAGGTTATTGTCAGGCGGGGGTGGCTGACATCTGCCACCATTTCTGGTACCAAGTTTCAAGCTGGATCATACGCAAAGGCCAATAGTAATTGGTTAAGACGTTATGACGGTCGCCAGATAAGATAATTTAGTAATTACTGCATACATATTATACCATGTATTAATATTCAGTTGCAATACAGCCCCTTCGGGGTGGGCTGTACTGCTTTTTGGTGAAATAACATACAGATATAGTTCAGATTGAAAGAGAGGCTGGACAGTCTGCTTGATGCGTAGCAGGCTTGACCCATAAGGAGGTGTCAAAATCATTCAGGAAGAATAAGGTAGAGATACCAGAGTAATCTGAAAACATATATACAAATATTTTGCTGAAGGAATTAACAGCATGATACAGGAGGTAAAGAGCAAAGCAAGAGGATCCGGACTGTATGAGAGCTTCAGGACCATGATATGCCTATGTGTCAGCAAACTGCAATTTTCTTATCTTCAGCTTTTCCCTAAGTAAAAAAGTAGTGAATGTAGAAGTAAATGTGGAATCAATATGTACCCAGGATCTGCTGTATGTATATGAAAGGAAAAGGAAAATACAACAGGATTGGCTGGTAAAGCCGTAGACATAATAGGTATTCCGGGAAGAAACTGTTAAAGAAAAATGGGAGCACATAAGGGACAATAACGGGGCAGAAGGGATAAGGAGATGTTTTGGCATCATTTCTAACAGTAGATACATACAAGACCGCAACTATCTCAGTAAATATATAAACGACTGCATAGGGTGGATGCAGAATTCAAGTCAGAGACATATTAAGCATTGGATAACGGTGATTATGAGGGACTGGACGCTGTAATGAACAAGATAATATAGAAAGACGATGTTAGAATGGACCGGGTTTACAAGGGGTGCGAATACATTAATAGCAACTTCTGTACATAACGATATGCAACAGAGGCAAAGAGAAGCTTGTGGAATGCAGTATATCTGCAAAGTCATTAAAAATAGCGGGACAGATGCAACTTCAAACAAATGATTTGCAGATTTAGAATGTTATTCAACATACTGATAAATTTTTAAGACACAGAAAATTATATTATGAATTTATGTAAAAACAATTGCTAATATGATAGCAATTTATTGACATTAAAGCATAAAAGTGCTAAACTGTTAGCAATATGAAAAAGAAATTTGATATTAGCGAGTTTGTAAACGCACCAACTGAGCAATCCGTAACTGAGGATTTGGTGACTCGTTTCAAACAAAGAAGAAAAGAATATGGCATAACTCAAAAGGACCTATCTACCAGATCCGGGGTCAGTTATGCTTCTATCAGAAGATTTGAAAACAGCGGAGAGATCTCTCTGTCTTCTTTGGTTAAAATCAGCCATGCCATTGATTGTTTAGAAGACTTTAACGAACTATACAAAAACAAAATCATAAAAAACTTAAAGGATTTTGGATCATGAAAAGAATACGAAAGTTGATCGTAAAATACAATGAGCATATTGTTGGGTATTTAGCCGAACTAGAAAACAATACCATTGCATTTCAATATGAAGATGAATGGATCGGAAACGGATTTTCAATTTCTCCTTTTTCTTTACCATTATCCAATCAGGTCCGCATCAATAAAAAGGACACTTTCAATGGACTTTACGGCGTTTTTCAGGACTCTTTACCGGACGGCTGGGGAGAACTGTTATTTAGAAGAATGCTGGCAAAAAAAGGCATCAATTTTGATAGATTATCACCTTTAACAAAATTAAGCCTTGTTAATCCAAATGGCTTAGGCGGACTATCATACGAACCATCACAAGTGGAAGAAACCAGCGAAAATAGTTATGATTTGGATGAGCTTGCAAAAGAAGCAAAGAAGATTTTTGATGATGAAGAAGGTGCTGTTGATTTAGACAAACTGTATCATTTGGGCGGTTCCGGTGGTGGTGCAAGACCAAAGGTGCATATTAAAGACAACGACGGATATTGGATAGTGAAATTTCCGTGCAGTTACGACCCGAAAGATATTGGGCAAAAAGAATATAGGGCAAACGAATTGGCAAAACAATGCGGTATATTGGTAAATGAGTTTAAGCTTTTTAACTCGAAAATATCCACAGGATATTTCGGAGCCAGACGATTTGATAGATTGGATAATAAAAGAGTACATATGATTTCACTATCCTCACTACTTGAAACAACGCACCGCATACCCAACCTGGATTACTTGCATTTGTTCCAGGTTATTCAAAACATTTGCATCGATAAAAATGACTTATATGAGGCATATAGTAGAATGTGTTTTAATGTGCTTTATGGTAACCGTGATGATCATGGCAAAAACTTTGCATTTTTATACAATGAAGAAAAAGGCGGTTATGCTCTATCACCCGCTTATGACTTAACACAGACAATAAACAAGCCAGAGCATGAAATGACAGTAAATGGTTCAGGCAATCCAACCGAAAGCCATCTGCTTGAAGTTGCAAAAATCATGAAGTTATCTTTGAATGAATGCGAACAAATCATCAATATGATAAAACAAAGCTTAGGATGAAAATATCAATATCTGGATTTTGAAGATTTAATACAGATGCAAATTTAATGATCACGAATTCTAAATAAACCTCAGTGTGAGTTTGATATGTTAGGTGAGTTATTATACGAGGATTTATTTAAGAAACTTCTAAAATGGCATTAAATCATATGGTAAATTTCTGGAATCTTTATAATCCAGTGAATTTTAGGTTCAAATATTGCTATTTGAACCTAAATGATTTCATGATTATCATTGTATTATACGTATTGATTTATTTAATAACCAACTTTATACGAGGTGAAATTTATCAGTATGATGCATCTATTACTTTTAATGTATATGTTTCACCAATTTTTATGTCCCATACATATCCCTTAACATCTTTAAACTTATCTCCTGTGAATAAACTTGGCGTATATGCTGAACCACTGTCAACAATATATCCTTGTGAGTCGAGAAGCTGATAACTGATACTGAATGTAGTAGCATTTTTAGATCCTTTTATATCATATGTTTTTTCTCCTGCGAAATATATATACAAAGAAGTTCCGCTAATTTCATATGTTATTCCAGTAATGATCGCGACTTCGTCCACGTCATAACTATAGGAAAGTTCTTTGAGATATAAAGGTAATGCTGGTAAATTAACTTTCGTATCTTTCACCGGTAAATCAGATACACTTAACCAAATTTCATCGAAACTCACATATCCTGGATTATATACTTTATAATACAGTTTACCACTTTCAATATTGCCTTTTGCTATATCTGTATCTTTAATATAGACCGAAGCCTGTAAGTGAGAACCTAACAATGGACTCGTCCATGTTCCGTAATCACTTGATTTTACAATTCTGGTTGCAGTATATACTGTCACGTCATTATCATTTACTATACGAATATCTACTAAAGTTGGAGGAGCGATTTCTTTACTATCCTTATCTAAAAGGGAAAACAATAAAATCTGACTGTAACTTTGTTCATCATATTGAGTCGTCCTATTACTTATGTAACTAACTGAATTTACAGTTATAACTTCCTGTGCTGTCATATTCAGATTTGGTGGTACTTTTATGCCGCATACAGTGCAGATGTTATTAACATTGACTTGGTGGCCCAACTTATTAATCAATTCATTCTTGGTTTCTCCACATAGTGTGCATGTATATACCTTATTACCATCTGCATCGCAAGTTGCTTGTTTGTTAATAACCCCGTTATCATAAGTGTGGTTAATTTTTGATAGAACAGTATTTTCAATTATAAAACATGCTGTACGTTGTTTCTGTGCACTTCCAGCTTCACTACAAGTTGGCTGCTCAATTATGGTTTGCGCTCCCCACGTATGCCCTAATGCAAACCCTTCCTTAGTACTACATACAGAGCATGTTTTAGGTTGCGTGCATGTTGCCCTTTTCCATTCATGTATACACTCAACATTCGATGGTACCGCAGTACATGAAGTGCAAAGAAGAACACAAACAATAACCAATAAAATAATGAAAATTTTCTTTTTCATAGACTCCCCCTAACTTCCTAAAAAAAACTGAAACTTTGATGCTATTCTAAAAGTAGACACTGAAGTGTAGAAAAAAAACAAAGACGATGGTATTCTGAAAGCAACTCAAAGCACGAATGAGCATAGCGAAAGAGTGCTTTGAAGGAAGGCATCGGCTAG
>JBAYNV010000114.1:0-7048 GCA_041678685.1 Clostridia bacterium | reverse complement strand
TGTCTGAATGAACTTTTCCACTTTTTCTGTGGTTCTGTTGAATACAGCAACACGGAATCCCTTGCTTTCCATATTCAAGACCAGGTTTTCACCCATGACTGCAAGGCCTATGAGACCAATATCGGCTTTATTCATTTTGGACCTCTTTCCTGTATGACATAGTGATGTCTACATCTGAATTTTACATTATCCACACGCCATTGTCCATTGGTTTGACAAGTAAATAGCTTATGTTTTATCCTTCCGGTTTGCGAGGGTTTCCTTATTATACATGTGTACCACGAATTTTATGATCTCTATGCCCGCCTTGTACCAAACGGGATCCCAATCGTCTCTTACCGTGAATGAAAGACCTGAATCTTTGAGCCTGGGAAGCACATTACCGAGATTTTCACGAAAAGCCCTGTAATCCTTGTTCTTATACCCGGTCCATCCTGTTTCGGCAACAGCAATAAATCTTGGGTAACACATCTCGCTCATTTTCTGTATGTCTTTTATGAACTCGGTCCAGATGGGAGCTTCGACGCCTATAACGTTCTCCCTGTCTTTTAAAGCCAATTCTTTTGGTATAGGATCGTACTCATATGTTTTCTTTAAAGATGTCATGCCGTGGGGATAATCACAGTAATAATGGAAGAAGTCTGAAACGATCACTTTCCCTCCCGCTTTTTCCCTTTCGGTGCATTCGCCGTTCTTTTCCGACCAATTCTGTACCATTATGTCTATATCCAGACCTCCACCTCTTAAACATTCATTCCATGTGATGGCTTTTTTCCCATGTTTTTTAAGATAACCGGATATCTCATTTATCATCATGCACTGAAGGGCTTCTTCGTCAGCACACCCCTTATCCTTCATCATCTTCTGGCATGCCGGGCATTCCTTCCATCTGTCCTTAGGCGCTTCATCTCCGCCAAGATGTATATACTCACCAGGAAACATAAGAAACATTTCATCCAGGACCGCATACAGGAATCCGTACACTTCTTTTTTGCCTGCACAAAGTATATCTTTGAATATTCCGGCTGATGTACGCACGGGTACTTCCGATCCCCGGCACGACAGATAGGGATATGCATTTATCATTGCCGATGAGTGCCCGGGGATCTCTATTTCAGGTATGACATCAATATATCTTTCAGCGCAATACTCCACGATCTCTTTTATATCCGCTTTTGTATAGTATCCGCTGTAAGGCTTGTCGTCGTGATCCATTCCGAAACTTGAATGCGTGCGGACGGAACCCTTAGCTGTAAGATCCGGGAAACCGGATATCTCCATACGCCAGCCCTGATCGTCGCATAAATGCCAATGGAATTTATTGAACTTGAATAAGGATGCCGCCTCTATCATCTTTTTAAGATCGCTCACACTTAAAAAGTGCCTTGCGCAGTCTATCATGAATCCCCTGTAGGCAAATGCCGGCTTGTCATGTATCTCCAGGTAAGGCATCCTGTCGTCACATATACATTTCATCTGAGCATAAGTCGTCTGTCCCCTAAACGCGCCCTTGTCACATGATGCGGTTATCGTCACTCCGTTTTCGTCAACAGTAAGTAAATATTCCTCATCAGAATACCCTGTCGCTTTATCGATAACGATGTGTGGAGCGGTTTTTTTTGCATCCCTGAAAATACCTTTTTCTTCATATATGGTCATTATATTCGGCATAGGTATCAGTCTCAGCTTTTTCATGATCGCCTCCAAAGTATATCCATTTTTCTATAGATATATCTTACCATATATGGTCTGTAATATATATACCGGCTGGATCTACATCGTATTGAGTTTTTCTTTGCCTTTTTTCCAGTATGACACACCCATAAGCGAGATCACGGCTCCTGATACGGCAACAGCTGCCCATACAAGCACCGTAGTGTTCCATCCGTAATTGTCCGCTATCACGCCTATCGTGACACCTGACAGCGCTGAAGCCAGATATGAGCAGGCATCCAGAAAGCCTGTGACGGAAGAAGCTCTTCCCACCTTGCAGAAATTCAGGGGGATGAATGTAAGGAACATATTATTGGCACCGAGCATCGCTGCGGTGGTCATGGCAATGAATACGACGGCAAGAAGCATGCTGTATTTTCCAAAGAAGAATAAAAGCAGCAATGAACATGTGCTCAAGGCAAACATTATACCGGCGGTAAGCATTTCATTTTCCCGTACTTTCTTATACACATAAGCCGCCATATATGCACCGAGAAGATTGAATAACGGCAGGATGACCGCTGCCAGAGAGGCTACCGAACCGTCACTTCCGAAGAAGTCGCTTATATATGTCGGTACCCATAGGGTGACACCGTCCTTTAATATACCGTTGAATAATATACCAAGTATGGCAAAGACCAGTCCTGTGCCAAGCAGTAAAGGAATGAGAGGAGTTTTGACCGCAGGCGAACTGCCTGATACCTTTTCCCGCATGATCTCCTCCTGCCTCTTTACCCTTACGGCTTCAATATATCCCTTCAGCGAAGACATGCCTATGGACCATGTGAACGCATAGCATAAAACCATCAGGCCTGATACTATGAACGACATGCGCCATGACATGTATTTGAGGAACACGGAAGATATGAGATATGACAGTATATTTCCTACCGGTATGCTTGCCGATATGTTGGTGCCTGCTTTAATCTGCTGCTTTTTAAGCATGAGATCAGAGAAACAATGCACTATGGGAGCCCAGAGCATAGAACAGAAATATCCATTAAGACACCACAGGACCAGTATCAGTACTCTGCTATATGAAAACCCTATAGCGATATTCATAAGGGCTGAACCTAAAAGCCCGGTAAAGATCATGTATTTGGGGGATATCCTGTCGCCAAGCAGACCGTTTATGAGCTGTCCTATTCCGTAAGCGGCAAAAAAAGCCATTCCCACTGTGCCTCCGAAAGTCTTGGTGAATATGCCCTCTGCGACCATCTCGCTCATGCATGCCGAGAAGTCATATCTTCCGATATAGTTGATCATATATGCGAACCAGCACAGCATGAACAGTCTTCTGGCATTTTTATCAAGATCCACGGGCCGCTCCTTCCCAGACAAAGAATTATTTTAACATATGTGGTCTGTCAAAGTAAGGCCATTTTTAGAAAGTCTGTATATTTTATCGCATACTTCATTCAGATATTTCCTGTCATGCGACACTGATATTATCGCCCCCTTAAAAGCCTTAAGGGTCTTTCTTATAACTGGGTTTGAAAGCGGGCTGAAATTTCTTGTCGGTTCATCAAGAACAAGCACGTTGCACCCTCTGAGGATCATGTCAAGAAAGAATATCTTTGCTTTCTGACCCCCCGAGAGGTCAGAAAGCCTGCCTGCCATCTCTTCATGAGTGAACTTCATTCCTCCCATGTATGTCCTGGCCTTTGTGATCTCATCCTTCGTCATGTCCTTGGTAAGAAATCCCATACAGCTTAAAGACAGATCCATTTCATCTTCATAGTTCTGAGGCATGTACCCTAACTTAAGCTCTTTTTTCTGTGACAGCTCAGCTATGATCAACTTTATGAGAGTGGTCTTGCCTGCGCCGTTTTGTCCTATTATCCCTATATGCTCGTCACCTGAAACGTTCAGATCTATATTTTCCGACAGCTTCATATCTCCGCCGTAAAGCTTATCGATATGTGTCCTCGTAACATATTTGGAATGAGGGATATATGTATCTTGACAGAACCTCATAAGCATCGCATCTTCAGTATCCGTAAAAGAAGTGAAATCCTGCTTCTGTTTTTCGAAACGTTTTTCCAGCGATATGACTGTTTTCATTTTCTTTTTAAGAAGCCTTCCGCCTGACGGATCCTGTCTGGATATGGTGTTCTGGTCGTGTTCCACCTTATCGTGTATCTTTCTCCATCTGCTTATCTGTTCTTTGTATTCCTCCCTTTGTTTTGAGGCGGTCTGATCCTGTTTTCTAAGATCGTTTTCCCTTCTTTCTATGTATTCCTTATAGCCTGTCCTTGCTATCGTATGGCTGCATACGGTCTTCTTTTTCTGCTGCTCAAGGTGTATTATTACGTTCGCTGTGTTTTCGATCAGCGTTTCGTCATGAGATACGAATATTACCGGAAGGCCGCAGGTGTTTATGAAATGTTCCAGCCACTCCAGCGTCCCGATATCTATGTCATTCGTAGGCTCATCCAGAAGAAGTATGTCAGGGTCTTTCTGAAGCATCCTGAGAAACTGCAGTTTTACCTTCTCCCCTCCTGACCATGTATGCATGAGCCTGTCTGAATATATGCTGTTTATTTCTATACCAAGATCCTTTGCGATCAGTGACATTTTTCTGATATCCATTGATACGCTGTCCGCCTCCATGAAATCTTTACAGGTCATCATGTTTTCGTAATCGCTCAGGCCTTGCGAAAGGTATCCGAAAGAGGTGTCAGTCTTTGTTATCGCCCCTTTGTACCGTGCATAATCCGTGATCAGTTTTTCATCATAGAGAAGTTTTAAAAGTGTGCTTTTACCATTGCCTTCTTCCCCTATGATCACAGCTTTATCGCCTTTGTTCAGGGAAAAGCTGAAGTCCTTTATGAGTTCCCGTTCGTCTTTATTCAAAATTATACTAAGATCAGTTATCTGCAGCATCACATTGCTCCTTAAAAAAAAATCCGTTTCCCATTGAAGAAACAGAACAAGTAAATGCCGTTATGAGGCATAAGTTACAGGTACAGTTCTTCATCCATGGGTAAAACAATAATGGCTTTTATGCCTTAAATGTATGTTTACCTGGATAAAAACTAAAATTTCATTGCCCTCTCCCTATGCTATATTATCTGTAAGATATCAGAAAAATCAATACCTGTCAACCAGTGGATAGAGTCAATTTACTGTAAGGTTAAAGAAGATACCTTCCCGTAAGCAAATATTTGCATCTAGATAATATCATGCCTTGACCCATTTCAACAAACCCCCCGTATTTCTTTCAGAAGCAAGCTGCTTTCATTCTCTTACCCTGTGTCAAAACCGGCATCTGAACATTCTTGTAGTCTTAGCATGTCATGATTTTGATTTCCTTACTGAATTTTGGGGTTCTTCTCATAGAAAACCTCCAAATAAGCTGCCTTTAATTAATTAGACTGCCTACTTTGGAGGTATCATATCACTATCCACTTCCCTTTTTGGCTTGTTCCTTCTCGAACAAGTACATTTTTCTTTTTTAACTTATTTACATAATATTTTATTTTGTTCACATTCCAACCAATCATATCAGATACATTCTGGATTGAGGCGTATGGATTACTTTCGAACACATCCAAGATTGCCTTATCTTCTTCGCTGAAGTGCTTCAATTGGTTGGTAATACGAACAGACGCTTGGGTGGTATCTTGTGTTGTATTTCTTTTCTGCTTAGGTGGTCTTTTGATGCTATTTCTGTCATTAACCAGACCAAGTATATCCTCCTGCAGTAAGAATTGTTCAACACCAACATACAAAATTCCCTGTTCGTCATACCATGGATTGATGTTATCTTTCACTACAATAATTTTTCTGAAAGAATCTCCGGTATTTGACAGAGGCCTTGTTTCCTGCATACGTTTCTCGGTATCATTCAAAGCAAGTGCTGAGTGGATATAAACAGTGCTACTTCCCTTATTTACAACAAAATCAATCTCCAACTGTTTTTTGATATTCTTTTCCCATATTTCAACAACACCGACATCAACATTACATCCCCATGCAATCAGATTATTGTAGATAACATTCTCCATCAGATGAGTCTCTTCCTGCTGTCTGAAGTTCAAACGTGCATTTCTAAGACCAACATCCGTGAAATAGTACTTTAAAGGAGTTACTAAATATGTTTTTCCCTTCACGTTGAATCTATGTGACTTGTAAAGGACAAAAGCATCGACAAAATAATCAAGGTATTTGGATATGGTATTATGCGAAACAATCATATGCCTTTCACCTGCAGCAAAAGCTTTTTCCAGCCTTGCAGGGTTCGTTAAAGAACCCACTGCTGAAGCCGTTACATTCAGTAATTCTTCTAGGACCTCAATGTCATTCGTAATCTTATTTCTTTCGATAACATCGGAAACATATATCTTGTCAAACAAATCTTTGAGATATCTGCTTTTTTCTTCATGTCCCGTCATGGAAAGGATCATGGGCATTCCGCCATAGGTCCAATAGTCTTCCCATGCATTATTCTTATCTCCCTGATATGCTTCCAAGAACTCTTTATATGTCAAAGGGTGAAGCTTGATTTCATCTCCTCTGCCTCTGAATTCAGTCACTATGTCAGACGAAAGCATTTTAGAATTACTGCCGGTGACATAAACATCAGCATTTTTCTTTTTCATAAGGCCCAGCAAAACATCCACAAACCCTATGGTATCGGTACCCCCGGGAACATATGGATTGGCAATAATCTGAACCTTTTGGATCTCATCCAAAAAGATATAGTACATACTATTCTGATCAACAAGAAGCCCTCTGATATAATTACCGAGATGAATCGGGTTTCTGTACCTTGCATTTTCATCCTCATCCAAAGCTAACATGATTATATGATCTTCTTCAACACCGGTCGAGAGCAAATATTGACGGTATAACACATTTAACAGAAAGGATTTTCCGCAACGTCGAATTCCTGTTATTATCTTTATCTGCCCATTTTCTCTTTTCCCTATCAGCCTGTTCAGATAGTTTTCTCTCGCAATAATCATTTAGCAACCTCGTGTACTTCTTTTGCGGAATCCCGCATTTTTTGTTCATGCAAATCTTATCATAAATAACCCCGTTTGTCCAGTTCTTAGTACTGTTTTTGCGGTATTCCGCAATTTTAGTCTGGATATGTTTAAAAAATGTTGGGTTATATTTGATTTTTCTTAAAAAGCAGGGCATCTATATACGGTAACCGCTTTCTATGGAGGTCAACAGGTAATATTATCATAGTTGATAATAGTGGTGTTTCTGGAATTGGCTACACGAAATTAATTAAACACTTATTAAGTATTTTCTCCGCAAAGCGTGTTTCATTAACTTGTCTCTAATTATTTACTTTACTTCGCTTAATGATCACCTCTGACCA